>NZ_JBBGYS010000054.1:0-44742 GCF_037479595.1 Pseudomonas sp. MYb541
GCTCCTACAGGTTGGGGGGTGTCAGAGGGTCATCGCGGCCAGCCAGCCGAACGCCAGCAACGGCAGGTTGTAGTGCAGGAACGTCGGCACCACCGTGTCCCAGATATGGTGATGCTGACCGTCGACATTCAGGCCGGAGGTCGGACCGAGGGTGGAATCCGAAGCAGGCGAACCGGCATCACCCAGTGCACCGGCCGTGCCGACGATGCACACGATGGCCACCGGGCTGAAGCCCAGTTGCACACACAGCGGCACAAAGATCGCGGCCAGGATCGGCACCGTGGAAAACGACGAGCCGATGCCCATGGTCACCAGCAGGCCCACCAGCAACATCAACAACGCGCCGACACCACGGTTGTGGCCGATGAACGCCGCCGAAGTTTCCACCAGCGAGCGCACGTCGCCCGTGGCCTTGAGCACTTCGGCGAAACCCGAGGAGGCGATCATGATGAAGCCGATCATCGCCATCATCTTCATGCCTTCGGTGAACAGGTCGTCGGTATCGCGCCAGCGCACGATGCCCGACACCGAGAAGATCAGGAAGCCGGCCAGGGCGCCGATGATCATCGAGTCCAGCCACAGTTGGATAATGAACGCCGAGGCAATCGCCAGGCCGGCCACCAGCAGGGTCAGCGGGTTGTATTGCACCGCCACCTGCTCGACCCGCTCGATTTTTTCCAGATCGTACACGCGCTTCTTGCGGTAGCTGATAAACACCGCCACCAGCAGGCCCACCACCATGCCCAGCGCCGGCAGGCTCATGGCGTGGGTGACGTTGACCTGGCTGATGTCCACGCCGCTCTTGGCCACGTTGGCCAGCAGGATCTGGTTGAGGAAGATATTGCCAAAGCCTACCGGTAGGAACATGTAAGGCGTGATCAGCCCGAAGGTCATCACGCAGGCGATCAGGCGGCGGTCCAGTTGCAGCTTGGTCAGCACGTACAACAAGGGCGGCACCAGCAACGGAATAAACGCGATATGAATCGGCAGGATGTTCTGCGACGCAATCGCCACCACCCACAACAGGCCGATCAGCAGCCATTTGACATGGCTACCGCCGTTGGCTTCCTGGCGGTCCACCAGCAGCAGCGCCTTGTCAGCCAAGGCGTGGGCCAGGCCGGATTTGGCAATCGCCACGGCGAAAGCTCCGAGCAAGGCGTAGGACAATGCCACGGTCGCACCACCACCCAAGCCGCCGTTGAAGGCCTTGAGCGTGGCGTCGATGCCCAGGCCACCGGTCAAGCCACCCACCAGGGCGCCGACAATGATGGCGATGACCACATGCACGCGGGACAAACTGAGCACCAGCATGGTGCCGACCGCGGCAATGACTGCGTTAATCATGGTTACCTCAAGCAGAAAAACATAAAAAACAGGCATGCCCGCGCCCAGGCGGCCATAGGGTGGCAGCCAGCGTGCAGGCTTGAAGGAGGTCTTATTAGAGGGCGCGCACTTTGCCGGACGCAGGTTCACATGTCAAAAAACGGACCTTTGTGGTGAGCAGCCTTGCTGTGAAAAGGGAGCTTCTGTGCTGAGCAGCCTTCTGTGGTGTGAGCAGCCTTCTGTGGTGAGCGAGCTTGCTCGCGCTGGGCTGCGCAGCGGCCCCAAAAAGGGCGGGAGCGCTACGCACTCCAGCGCGAGCAAGCTCGCTCACCACAGAAACGCCCTCTCCACAAAAGCAGGTTTAAATTGACTGTATGAATAAAGAAAACTCCAAAACCGCCGATATAGAGCCTCTATGTGTTTTCAGGTAAGGATGTACCGATGTCGCTTAGACAGCTCTCCATTCAATGGAAAATCACCCTGCTCGCCGGCCTCTGCCTGCTGGGAATCGTGACCCTGCTGGTGGGTCTGTCGTTGTATCGCATGGAGCAGAGTTCGCAGCAGGTCAAGGCATCCAGCATGCAGATGCTGGATGAGGCCGCCCAGGCGCGCATCGAGGCCCAAGGCGAAGTGCAGGCATTGGGCATTCGTCGCCAATTCATGGACGCCTATCAATACGGCCATGGCTTTTCCCGCCAGGTGCTGTTCTTGCGTGAGCAGGCCGAAAAGCGCTTTCTCGACGCTTTCGACACCCGTGAAGACCTGACCCGCCAGGTCAAGGCTGCGTTGCAGGCCAACCCGGATTTGCTCGGTCTGTCCCTGGTGTTCGAAGCCAACGCCCTGGACGGCAAGGATGAGCTGTTCGCCGGCCAGGCCGAGTTGGGCAGTAACGACAAAGGCCGCTTCGCCCTCTACTGGTCGCAGCCGACACCCGGCAAGCTGGAGTCGATGGCGCTGCCGGAAAGCGACATGTCCGACACCAGCGTCGGCCCCAGCGGTGAAAAGGCCAACGCCTGGTTCACCTGCCCACGCACCACGCTCAAGCCGTGCGTGATCGAACCGTATTTCTACAGAATCAACGGGCAAGACGTGCTGATGACCAGCATCGTCTTCCCGTTGATGGTCAACGGCAAAGTCATCGCCTCGCTGTCGGTGGACATCAACCTCAACAGCCTGCAGGCCGTGAGCCAACAGGCCAGCCACAAGCTGTACGACGGCCAGACCCAGGTCAGCATCCTCAGCCCCACCGGTTTGCTCGCCGGCTACAGCCCGGACGCGAGTAAACTCAGCCAACGCTTGGACCAAGTCGATACCGCCAACGGTGCGCAATTGATCAGCGCCCTGGCCAGCAGCACGCAAATCCGTAGCCTGCGGACTGACCACCAGTTGAAGGTACTGGCACCGTTCGCGCCAATCCCGGACGGCAAGTCCTGGGGCGTGTTGCTCGATGTGCCGGAGAAAGTCCTGGTCGGCCCTGCTGAAGCGCTGAAAGCACAGATGGACGCCGATAACACCCGTGGCACCTTGCTGGAACTGGGCCTGGGCCTGCTGGCTGCGGTGGTCGGCTTGATCCTGGTGTGGTTGATGGCACGCAGCGTGACCCGCCCGATCCTCGGCGTGGCCCGCATGCTGGAAGACATCGCCAGCGGTGAAGGCGACCTCACCCGCCGCCTGGCCTACGACAAACAGGACGAGCTGGGCCAGTTGGCCGGCTGGTTCAATCGCTTCCTCGACAAGCTGCAACCGATCATTGCCGAGGTAAAGCGCTCGGTGCAGGACGCCCGTGGCACGGCGGATCAATCCGCTGCGATTGCCACTGAAACCAGCGCCGGCATGGAACAGCAGTACCGCCAGGTCGACCAGGTGGCCACCGCGTCCCATGAGATGAGTGCCACGGCCCAGGACGTGGCGCGCAGCGCTGCCCAGGCGGCACAAGCCGCCCGCGACGCCGACCAGGCCACCCGTGATGGCTTGAAGGTGATCGACCGCACCACGCGTAATATCGGGGAGTTGGCGGCGGACATGAGCACGGCCATGACCCAGGTCGAAGGCCTGGCCGCCAACAGCGAAAAAATCGGTTCGGTGCTCGAAGTGATTCGCGGCATTGCCGAGCAGACCAACTTGCTAGCCCTTAACGCCGCCATCGAAGCCGCTCGCGCCGGTGAGGCCGGCCGTGGCTTTGCGGTGGTGGCCGACGAAGTGCGCAACCTGGCGCAACGCACCCAGGAGTCGGTGGAAGAAACCCGCGTGGTCATCGAGCACCTGCAAAGCGGCACCGAAGAGGTGGTCGGCGCCATGGGCAACAGCTATCGCCAGGCCCAGGGCAGTGTCGAACAGGTTGGGCAAGCCGTGACGGCCCTGCGCCAGATTGGCGACGCCGTGACGGTGATCAGCGACATGAACCTGCAGATCGCCAGCGCCGCCGAAGAACAAAGCGCCGTGGCCGAGGAGATCAACAGCAATGTGGCGACGATTCGCGATGTGACTGAGTCGCTGTCGGAACAGGCGAATGAATCGGCACGGGTGAGCCAGGCGCTGAACAGCCTGGCGAATCAGCAGCAGGGGTTGATGGATCAGTTCAGGGTGTGATCAGCCCCTTGTCGGAGCGACAGGCTTATCCCTGACGCTTCGGCAATTCGATCAGCACTTTCAGCCCGCCCAACTCGCTTTCCTGCAACTGCAACACCCCGCCCCACACCTCGACGATGTCCCGCACGATCCCCAACCCCAGGCCATGGCCATCGATCTGTTCATCCAGGCGCGTGCCTCGGCTGAACACCTGGTCGCGTTGGGTTTCAGGAATGCCAGGACCATCATCCTCCACCGCCAACCGGTAGCTGTGCTCAGCCTCGGTGACGGTCAAGCGCACCTCGGCATCCGCCCATTTGCAGGCGTTATCCAAGAGATTGCCGAGCAGCTCCAACAGGTCTTCACGGTCCCAAGGCAGTTGCAGGCCTGACGCAGCGTGGTAGCTCAGGTCCAGGTGTTCGCCGTGGATCATGTTGAGCGTGGCGAGCAGGCCGGGCAGTTCTTTTTCGCAATCAAACAGCGCGCCCGGCAGGGTTTCCCCAGCCAGGCGCGCACGGTTGAGCTCACGGTTGAGGCGTTGTTGCACCTGCTCCAACTGATCGCGCAACAGCTTGCTCAGTTCGGGACGATCCTTCAGCGCCTCGCTCGATGCGGCGCTCAACAGTACCGCCAGCGGAGTCTTGAGGGCATGGCCGAGGTTGCCCAAGGCATTGCGTGAACGCTTGAGGCTGTCTTCGGTGTGCGCCAGCAGGTGGTTGATCTGCGCCACCAGCGGCTCCAGTTCAAGCGGCACCTGGGTGTCGAGCTGTGAACGCTGGCCCTGTTGCAGTTGAGCGATCTGGTTGCGCGCGGTTTCCAGCGGACGCAAGGCCCGGCGCACGGTGACCCGTTGCAGGATCAGCACCAGCAGCAGAGCCGCCAGCCCGAGCACCAGGCCGATCTGACGCATGAGACGAAAGCTTTCCCGCACCGGGGTGTAGTCCTGGGCCACGCTGATGGAAATCGGTTGGCCAAAGCGTTTGTAGTCCGAACGCAGCACCAGCAGTTGCTGGCCTTCCGGCCCCAATTGCAGATTGCCCTTGATTCCGGCTTCGGGCAGGCGCGGCAGTTCCTGATCCCACAGCGAGCGCGAGCGCCAGTGGGTATCGGCAAAGTCGATGCGGAAGTAATGCCCGGAAAACGGACGCTGGTAGGCTGGCGACAGGCGTTGTTCATCCAGCTGAACGCCGTTCGGTCCACGCACCAGCGCCACCAACAGGTTTTCGGCGTCGTTGCGCAAGCCGGCTTCCAGGTAACGCTGCAAACCGGCTTCAAACAACCACAAGCTGGTTTGTGCCAGCACCACGCCGACGATCACCATCACACTGATCAGCCCCAGGCTCAGGCGTCGCTGGATGGACTTCATGCAGGGCTGGCGCCAAACCGGTAACCCTGGCCGCGCCGGGTTTCGATCACGCTGCGGCCCAATTTGCGGCGCAGGTGGTTGACGTGGACTTCCAGCACATTGGAGTCGCGCTCAGTCTCACCGTCGTACAAATGTTCGGCCAAGTGGCTTTTGGACAGGATCTGTTCGGGATGCAGCATGAAGTAGCGCAACAGGCGAAACTCGGCGGCGGTCAGTTGGATTTCCGCGCCATCGCGCAGCACGCACTGACGGCCTTCGTCCAAGTGCAGGCCAGCCGCTTGCAAGGTGGGTTGGTTGGCTTGGCCATGGGAACGGCGCAACAGCGCCTGAATGCGCAGGTGCAGTTCCTCGGGGTGAAAGGGTTTGCTCAGGTAATCATCGGCGCCCGCCTTGAGCCCTTCGATGCGCTCAGCCCAGGAGTCGCGGGCGGTAAGCACCAGGACCGGCGTGGTCAGCGCAGCAGCGCGCCATTGCGCCAGCACCTCAAGGCCGGGCAGGCCCGGCAGGCCGAGGTCAAGAATGATCAGGTCGTAGGGCTCGCTTCGGCCCTGGTACACCGCGTCACGCCCGTCCGCCAGCCAGTCGACGGCATAACCCTGGCGCTGCAGGCCGGCCAGCAGTTCATCGACCAGAGGCACGTTGTCTTCTACCAACAGCAGGCGCATCAGTCTTCCTCGTCTTTGATCAGCACACCGGTGCTGGCGTCCAGCTTGATCTCGCGCACTACGCCTTCGGTGGTCACCAGCTCCACTTCATAGGCATATTGGCCGTGTTTCTTTTCCAGTTCAGCCTCCAGCAGGCGTGAGCCGGGGTAGCGCGCCATGGCCTGCTGCAACAGTTGCTCCAGCGGCAGGATCACCCCCTGCTGACGCAGCGCCAAGGCCTCATCCTGATTGAGGTCGCGGGCCGCCAGGCTGGAGCAGAATGCCATGAGCACCAGCGCGACACGACTGCTGGCGCATAGATTTACCTTCATTACGTATCCTGATGATTCTTGAGAACCCGCCCGGTGAGCGCGTCCAATTCAACGTCCCATTCGATGCCCTGGGCATCTTCCAATTCGACCTCGTAGACGTACTTGCCGTAGGCCTCGTCCAGGTCGGTGTCCAGCAGTGTCGAACCGGGGTGCAAGGCCAGGGCCGTGGCTTCCAGTTGATCGAAGGCGACAATAGTAACAGCGGCCGGCACTTTCAGTGGCTTGTCGGGGTCCACGGCTTGGGCCTGGGTCGCCGTGAGGGCGATGATACCGGCAGCAAACAGCGCGGTGAGGCGCTTCATGATAAGTCTCCGTTACAGGATGTTTTCCTACGCCGGTCACCGTACGCGCTGCAACTTAACTGAAACTGAATTGCCACCATGGCAATTCCCTGCAAGGCCTTTTCACACATTCCGCGAGATTTTCTATAATGCCCCGCTCGCTCGAACAGAGACCGGTATGACAGCCATCCACATCAAGTTTCCCGCGCTGACGCTCAAGGCCGGCAAACGCGCCTTTGCCCGCATTCGCGAGCAAGGCCTCACGCCGGCCGACGTCGGCATCCTGCCCGGCGCAGCCGGCGGCCCCAAGGCACTGGGTATCCAGGGATTGGACCTGGCGCTGTTCGGCGACTGGTTACCCCGCGCGCCACGGGAGCGGGCGTTGGTCGGTGCGTCCATCGGCTCCTGGCGGTTTGCCAGCGCGTGCCTGCCCGACCCGGTGCAAGGCCTGCTGGACCTCGGTCGCCTGTACAATGAGCAAAGCTTTGCCAAAGGCGTGTCGATGGCCGAGGTCAGCCAGAGCTGCCAGCGCATGCTCGACGACTTGCTGGCCGGTCGCGATGCGCGGGTGCTGGACAACCCGAACTATCGCCTCAACATCATGGTGGTCAAGAGCCATGGTCTGCTCGCCGATGACCACCGTGGGCGCCTGGGGCTGGGCCTGTCGTCGGTGATCGCCGATAACCTGCGCGGCCGCGCGCGACTGTCTCGACACTTTGAACGGCTGATCATCCACGACCCCCGCCAGGCGCCACCGGTACATCCACTGAAGGACTTCCCGTCGCGCTTCCTGGCCCTGGAATTGGGCAACCTGCGCCAGGCCCTGCTGGCCTCGGGCTCGATCCCCATGGTGATGCAAGGCGTGCGCGACCTGCCGGGTGCAGGCGCCGGCACCTACCGCGACGGCGGCCTGCTGGACTATCACCTTGATCTGCCCTACCACGGCGACGATATCGTGCTGTACCCGCACTTCACCGATCGGGTCATCCCCGGCTGGTTCGACAAGGGCCTGCCATGGCGACGCAGCAACCCGCAGGGTTTGCAGGATGTGTTGCTGCTGGCGCCGTCCAAGGATTACCTCGCCCGCCTGCCCCACGGCAAACTGCCGGATCGCAGCGACTTCAAGCGTTTCATGGGCGATGACCCAAGCCGCAACAAGTACTGGCAGACTGCGATGAGCGAGAGCCAGCGGCTGGGCGATGAGTTTCTGCAACTGGCGGATAACGGCCAATTGGGCGAGAGACTACTGGCCCTCTAGGCGCTGGCTTACCGCTAACCACGATGCGAAGCGAGCCGCTCTTGATCTTGACTTGCTTTTGATCTCAGGCGCCCCGTAAAACACGCTGGCCGGAATCTGACAGGGATTTGGGGGGTAAACCGGCAGGGATGCCGGTTTAGCCGCCCCGCGCCATGGATGGCGCGTGGCGGCGGCCCCCCAAATACCTGTCGGATTACGGGTACACCGAGCCTGGGCGAGGTGCCGAGTGTTGGGGCAAGAGCGTTTTGCTTACTTTGGGGCTTTTCCAAAGTGAGCCGCCGTAAGGGCGGAACCATTAGCAGCCGTTACCCAAATAACGGATATGTACCCGGTCTGATCCCACATCCAGGTCGGCTGTCAGGCCGCCTTCGCAGGCAAGCCAGCTCCCACATTTGGATTGCTGGGCAACAGTTAGAGAGTGGTCGGCTGTCAGGCCGCCATCGCTGGCAAGCCAGCTCCTACAGTTGGATCGCGGGGTGATAGTTAGATTGTGGTCGGCTGTCAGACCGCCAGCGGCAGCAAGCCCCCTCGCCACCTGCCATCAACATTTCGCCCGCAAGCCGCCCCCTACAGAGGGACGGTATGCGCAGCAACGAATCAAACTGTTAAACTCGCCGCCTGCCAGACATCGACCGAGCTGAAAACACTGTGGAAATCTTCAAGGAATTTACATTCGAATCCGCCCACCGCCTGCCCCACGTACCGGAAGGCCACAAATGCGGGCGCCTGCATGGGCATTCGTTCAAGGTGGCGATCCACCTGAGCGGCGACCTGGATCCCCATACCGGCTGGATTCGCGACTTCTCGGAGATCAAGGCGATTTTCAAGCCGCTCTATGAACGCCTCGACCACAACTACCTCAATGACATCCCAGGCCTGGAAAACCCCACCAGCGAAGTGCTGGCCAAGTGGATCTGGAATGAATTGAAACCCCTGCTGCCTGAGCTCAGTGCAATTCGTATCCACGAGACCTGCACTAGCGGTTGCATCTATCGCGGCGAGTAAACCTGCGATGTGAAGAAACCACCCTGCGCGGTGGTTTTTTTGTGCCTGACACGCCTCCATGTAAAGCACCCTTGACACAGCAATAGCCTGTGCCTAATGTAAAGCACCCTTTACTCATGGAGATGATTATGTCGGTCAAGCGCTTCCTGGTGGAATTCACGGTGACCCTGCTGGCGTATCTGGTGTGCGTCGTGGTTTCCAGCGCCTATATGTCGTCCATGCCCGACGGCGCGGGCAAAATTGCCCTGACGTTGCTGCCGGTCATTCCGATGATCGCGATGGCGATTGCGATCATCCGTCGGTTGAACGCCATGGATGAAATGGGCCGCAAGATCCAATTGGACGCGCTGGCGGTGGCCTTTGTGTGCACGGCGTTGACGACCTTCAGCTACGGCTTCCTGGAAACCGCTGGCTTCCCACGGCTGTCGGCCTTTATGGTGTGGCCGATCATGGGCGGCGTCTGGTGCGTCGCCACGATCATCGGCACAAGGCGCTATCAATGAACAACCTGATGCGCCAGTTGCGCTCGGAACTGGGTTGGTCCCAGGCTGACCTCGCCGAGCGCCTGGGGGTGTCGCGCCAAACCGTCAACGCCATCGAAACCGGCCGCTACGATCCGAGCTTGCCCTTGGCGTTCAAGATCGCCAAGGTGTTCGAGCGGCCTATCGAAGGCATCTTCGAAGCGCCGGCAGACTGATCGACTGTCCAGAGGAGCCCGCTGCAATGATGCGTCCCGCCACTGCTGCTGATGTTGCTGCCATCGAGGCCATTGTCCAGGCGGCCTACTCGCCTTATATCGAGCGGATCGGCCGCGAGCCCGGGCCGATGCTGGAGGATTACCGCCAGTTGGTGCAGAACGCAGGCGTACATGTGCTGGAAAATGCCGGGAGCGTTCAGGGCTTTATTATCCTGCTGGATGATGGCGATACGCTTTTGCTGGATAACCTGGCCGTCGCCCCGGACGCCCAGGGGTTGGGCTACGGGCGATTGCTGATGGATTTTGCCGAATGCCAGGCGCTCACTGTCGGGCGCGCGGCCATCCGTCTATACACCAACGAAGCCATGAACGAGAACATCACGCTGTACACCCGTCGGGGCTATGTCGAGACCCACCGGGCCGAAGAACATGGCCTGCGGCGTGTGTACATGACCAAGCAACTCCGGGAGTAAACCATGGAAAACACTTGGCTGGCCCAGGCCAAACGTTTGCAGGCGTTGGCGTCCACCGGGCTGCACTTTTGCACCGATGATTTCGAGCGCGAGCGCCTGGAAGAAATCGCCGAGATTGCTCACAACATGCTCGCGCAATTGGGCAATGTGCCCTTGGAGCGCATCACCGGGTTGGTCACGGATTTTGCCAAACGCTACTCGACGCCGATGATCGACGTGCGCGGGGCGGTCATCCAAGGCGAGCGGATTCTGCTGGTTCGTGAATTGACCGATGGCTGCTGGGCGTTACCGGGAGGTTATGCGGATATCGGCTTGTCGGCGGCGGAAAACATCGTCAAGGAGATTCGCGAGGAAGCCGGGCTGACGGTAACGGCGCGGGCCCTGTACAGCGTGACGCACAAGGCAAAGGGTTTGTATCGACCGGATGTGCGCGACTTCTACAAACTCTACTTCCTGTGTGAACCGGTGGATCAGTCGGCACCGATGGCGGGGTTCGAGACCACCGAAGTGGGCTTTTTCCGTCTGCACGAGCTGCCACCGCTGTCACGGGGGCGCACTATTGAAAGTGATCTGGAGGCCGCATTCGCCTTCCACCGTGGCGAGACCACCCAGACGCTGTTCGACTGATCCAATTTGTATCACTGCTGCACCGCTTTCGTGCCCAATTGGGCACGGCGAACATTCCTGCCTGCGTTGTCCCCCCTGTTTAGCTATAAATACTGTGCACGGTGCACAGCACCCGTCGTGCGCTCGTCACTGCTGCCGGTTTGGCACGCGCGGTGCAATAGGCCTGCGTCACTCATTCAGGGAGCAAGGCACATGACGCAGCAAGAACCGGGCAACGATTACCCCCTCAGCGAAGTCCCGATGCATGCGCGCAAAGGCCTGGCGTCTACCGCCATGGTGCTGCTGGGCTTTACCTTTTTTACCGCGACCATGTTTGCTGGCGGCAAGCTGGGGGTGGCGTTCAGCTTTACCGAGATGCTCGGCGTCGTGGCCCTGGGTAACCTGCTGCTGGGTATCTACGCCGCAGGCCTGGGTTACATCGCCTTCAAGAGCGGGCTGAATTCGGTGTTGATGGGGCGCTTCTGCTTTGGCGAAGTGGGCAGCAAGCTCAGTGACTTGATCCTCGGTTTCACCCAGATCGGCTGGTACGCCTGGGGCACCGCCACGGCCGCCGTGGTGCTGGGCAAGTATTTCGAACTGAACCAGGGCAGCGTGCTGGCGTTGATGGTGCTGTTCGGCCTGGTGTTCTGCGCCACGGCGTACGTTGGTTATCGCGGGCTGGAGATTCTGTCCTACATCGCAGTACCGGCGATGGGCATCCTGTTGTTTCTGTCGATGTGGGTGGCCACGACCAAAGTCGGCGGGCTGGATGGGCTGCTGGCGGTGGTGCCGACCGGTGAACTGGACTTGTCCACGGCGATCACCCTGGTGTTCGGCACCTTTGTCAGCGGTGCGACCCAGGCCACCAACTGGACACGTTTTTCGCGCTCGGCCAGGGTGGCGGTGCTGGCCAGCCTGATCGGTTTCTTTATCGGTAACGGCTTGATGGTGCTGATCGGCGCCTACGGTGCCATCGTCTATCAACAACCGGATGTGGTCGAAGTGTTGCTGCTGCAAGGTTTTGCCATGGCAGCAATGGCCATGTTGCTGCTCAACATCTGGAGCACCCAGGACAACACCATTTACAACTTCGCGGTGGCCGGCTGCAACCTGCTGCGCACCCAGCGTCGCAAGACCGTGACCCTGGCCGGCGCGGTGATCGGCACGCTGCTGGCGTTGCTCGGCATGTACGACATGCTGGTGCCGTACTTGATTCTGCTGGGCACGGTGATCCCGCCGATTGGCGGGGTGATCATGGCGGACTTTTTCTATCGCTATCGCGGCCAGTACCCGCGCCTGGCAGATGCGCGTCTACCGGCATTCAACTGGCCGGGGCTGGTGGCCTATGGGGTGGGTACCGTGCTGGCGTTCAACTCGCCTTGGGTCGCACCGTTGGTGGGTATCGTCGCCGCGTCGTTGACCTACATCGTGCTTACCGCCGTATTACGCGTGCGTGCGCCTTTGGTTGATGTCCAGGCATGAGCCTGACCCTCGCCGATGTGCTGGCCTTGCCGGGCCTGGAGTCCATGTGCCTGCGTGCCGGCGCGGCTGGCCTGGATAACGGCGTGCGTTGGCCGTATGTGGCGGAAAACAGCGGGATCGCCGAGTGGGTATTGGGGGGCGAACTGGTGTTCGTGACCGGGATCAATCACCCACGCGACGAGGCCAACCTGCTGCAACTGCTAGAGGAAGCCTGCGAACGTCAGGTGGCCGGACTGGTGGTCCTGACGGGGCCCGCGTATATCCAGGCGATTCCCCCGCGTTTGCTCGACGCCGCCGAAGCCGCGGGCATGCCGCTGATCGAACAGCCTTACTCACTGAAAATGGTGTTGGTGACCCAGGCCATTGGTTCAGCACTGATCCAGTCCGAGCAGTTGGGGCGTTCGAAGCATGATGTGCTGGAGCGTTTGCTGACTGGCGATTACCAATCCCTGGAGGTGTTGCTGCATCGAGCCTCGCAACTGGGCATGCCATTGGCCGGGAATTGGCAGGTGGTTCAATTGCAACTGGAGGGCAGTGAGTTGCTGTTTGCCCACGGTGATGCGGCCTGTGTGGAGGTGCATTTGGCCCGCCAACATGACGGTATCAGCCGTCGATTGCGTCAACTCTCGGCCGGTTTACCGGTATTGGGCCGTGCCGGGCAATGGACGATGCTGCTCCCTGCTCCGGATGCTGTCGCAGCATTGGCTAACCGCCACCAATTGGCCAACTGGCTCAAGCCGCTGAACCTGCGCCTGGCACCGCTCAAACTGTTTATCGGCCTGAGCGCCGCCGCTCATCCACCGGCACACCTGGCCCAGGCGCAGGATGAAGCCCGCCAGGCGCTGGCCGCTGCGCGACGCTTCAGCGAGCGCGCCGGGTTGTGCGTGTACGACGAACTGGGCGTACTCAAGTTGCTCAGCGGCGTGCGTGATCGCGCCCTGCTCGACCAGTTCCTCAATGAGCGCCTGGGCCCGCTACTGCGCCATGACCTGCACCATGGCCCCAGCCTGATGCCCACCTTGGAAGCCTGGTTTCACGAGAATGGTAACCTTGTGGCCGCCGCTCAGCGGCTAGCCGTGCACCGCAACACCCTGACGCACCGCGTCCAGCGCATCGAAGCCCTGTGCGGCCTGACGCTGGATAATGCTTATGATCGCCTGGACATCGGCATTGCGCTGATGATCTGGCGGCTGTCTGCCTGATTGTTTTTAGCCAAGAGGAACTTGCCCATGCACATCATCAACGCCCGCCTGCGCAACCGTGAAGGCCTGCATGATCTGCACCTGGAACATGGCCGGATCGCCAGCATCACGCGGCAATCGGGGACACCGACTGCGGCGGCCGACGACCTGAACGCCGCCGGCAACCTGGTGATTCCCCCCTTTGTCGAACCGCATATCCACCTCGACGCCACCCTGACGGCCGGCGAACCGCGCTGGAACATGAGCGGCACCCTGTTCGAAGGCATCGAGTGCTGGGGTGAGCGCAAAGCTACCATCACCCAGGAAGACACCAAGACCCGCGCCAAAAAGACAATCCAGGCCCTCGCTGCCCACGGCATCCAACATGTGCGTACCCACGTCGACGTCACCGACCCGGACCTCACGGCGCTAAAGGCCATGTTGGAAGTGCGCCAGGAAAGCGCGCACCTGATCGACCTGCAGATCGTCGCTTTCCCCCAGGAAGGCATCGAGTCCTATCGCAATGGCCGCGAGTTGATGGAAGAAGCCATCCGCCTGGGCGCCGACGTGATCGGCGGTATCCCGCACTTTGAATACACCCGCGACCAGGGCGTGAGTTCGGTGAAGTTCCTCATGGACCTGGCTGAACGTACCGGCTGCCTGGTGGACGTACACTGCGACGAAACCGACGACCCACACTCACGCTTTCTCGAAGTGCTGGCCGAAGAAGCCCGCAGCCGTGACATGGGCACCCGCGTCACTGCCAGCCACACCACGGCCATGGGCTCCTACGACAACGCTTACTGCGCCAAGCTCTTCCGCCTGCTGGGGCACTCGGGAATCAGCTTCGTCTCTTGCCCAACCGAGAGTATCCACCTGCAAGGTCGCTTCGACAGCTTCCCGAAACGTCGCGGCGTCACCCGGGTCAATGAGCTGCTGGAGGCCGGCATGAACGTGTGTTTCGGCCAGGATTCCATCGTCGATCCCTGGTATCCCCTGGGCAACGGCAACATCCTGCGGGTACTGGAAGCGGGTTTGCACATTTGCCACATGCTCGGCTACCGCAACCTGCAAACCGCCCTAGACCTGGTCACTGACAACAGCGCCAAAGCGATGGCCCTCGGTGACCGCTACGGCCTGGAGCCCGGACGGCCAGCCAACGTGTTGATCCTTTCGGCGGACAGCGACTACGAGGTCATCCGCAGCCAAGGCTTGCCGCTGTACTCGATTCGCAACGGCAAGGTGTTGATGAAGCGCCAGCCGGCGCAGGTGGAGTTTGCGTAAACGCCTGGCTCAGACGATCGAATCGATATCCAGTGTTTGCGCCCTCCCCCATTCGTGATGAAGCGCAGGAGGAATGCGGGCGACCTGCGACAGTTCATGGTTTTCACGGTGGCTGAACCAGCGCTTGAGGCTGGGTTGCAAGTGGGCGCTATGGGCTTGACTGCCATAGACATCACGGGCATCCAGGCGTCGCCAGCGCAGGGTCGCAAGGCGCTCTCGACTGATGTGCAAGCGGTCTATTTCGGTATTCAGAGCTTCGCTGTGTTCATAGCTTCGGTCGTTGACAGGCCTTAGACGCGCCAGTTCCCGGCGCTTGTTGCGCAGTTGCTGGCGCATGGTCTCAAGCGCCAGGTCGAGTAACTCGAACTCTCTTGGCGTGATCAGCGGGCCGTTGTTTTCCTGGGTTTGTTGCCAACGACGCAGCGTCGCCCAGGCCGCCGGAATGTAGCTGGCGGTCATGAAGTGCTGATTGGCCTGGAACAGCTGTTTCAGCAAGTTATCCCGCTCGGGCATGTCGCCATGGAGTTGCAAGGCTCGGTTGCAACCGGCCTCCTGGATGGACTCACACCCAGGCTTCCACAACACCGATGACTGCGTGCCGTCCGGCAACATGATCGGCATGAAATGGTGTTGTTCGCCGTGGTGTTGGTAAGGGTTTCCACCCAAACGCACCATACCGGCGGCGAACAACAGGCCGCCCGGCGCAGGGGCGCTGAACAGTGTGATGGCGCCAGGGATCCAGAGTTTGGCGGTGGTGTTCATCCACGGGGCCGGCACGCTGGGGACCGGGTCGTTGTGATTGACGATGCGGTGGTGGACCAGGGTTGAGGCGCCCTCGGTGAACTCGGCGTCGGCGGCGCGGGGGGCGCCGTAGGTGTAGAGGAGGATGTTGTAGTTGCCCTCGGGCGCTCGGCGTAACCCTTCCGCCAGGAGCAACGCGATTGCGCCGCCCAGGCTGTGGCCGCAGATGATAATTCGTTGGCCTGTGTAGAATTGGTCGAGGTAGCGCAGCACGAAATTGCGCATTGCACGGTACGCTTGGTAGAAACCTTCATGTGCCTTGCCGACACCTTCCACAAAAGCTACTTGATGGGCGTTTGCATCACGCATCCCATCTGCGGCGCTGGCGGTTCCACGCACTGCGATCAGGATTACCTCATCGTGATGGGTGATAAACGCCTGGGTATCCGTACCAAATTTGTCATCATCGAAAAAATGCAGATTCGCCGGATGCTCCTGTTTCTCCCCCAGCTCGGGTTGGTTTTGTGGATACAGTTCAGGATCGAAGGGAAGGATCTCAAATCGCTGGGAGTAAGGGACCTCTTCGTAAATGGGGTAGAAACGCTGCACTTGCTCTGCATCAAATCGCCAACCCTCGTGGTAACCCGAGAGCTGTTCGGCGAATAGATGACCGACGCTGGGATCAAGGGGGAAGCGAACTTGGTCCTGGGGTTTTTTAGGTGGTTCTTGGCCGAAGTTGCAATAACTCAAGGTGGCCATCAATGCCAGTTGATAAAGATTCAAGGCGCAGAAACCGTCTTCGATTGAAAGCATCGGACGGAAGGCTCGCAGTGGCCGGACCTCCAAAGCAGTGTGGTTGTTGGGAAACAACACGACTCCTGCCAAGTTTGATTGGGGCGGTCCAAACCCCAAGTCGCCCATCATTTTTAATGCGTGCCGCTGGGGTTGATGACTCCGCTGCGCAATCGGTGGCAAGTGGGCGACATGACGGACTAAATCGCGCACTTCGACCTGATAGAACCGGTTGGCCTTTTGCTGAGCAGGATTACTTTCGGAGCGCCGACCATCAGCGACAGTAAAGCGAGTCTGCTCAGCCCGAACTTGAAGCTCAGTGATAGGGAGCTTGTAGGTGGAGCGCAACATGAGCCGCTGATACGGCTGTTCTGTTCCTGAGTACATATCGTCGAAAACAAGCACCACAGGCCCGCAAAAAAGATTGTGTAGCTTGGCAAACCCCTCTGCATTCAACCTGCCTTTGTACTCCTGCCCAGCGCTATCGTGGACGGTGTAAGGCAGGCCACCGTACGCCGTGCCCTCGCCCAACTCATTGACCAGACTAAAGCTCACCCAGTGTCCGCGCACTGGACAGGCCGGCTTGCTTTCATTGAAAAATGATTGCCTCTGTGCATCCTGCATCATGGACTTACTCCTTGTTAATTGCATGACGGATAGACATCACAAACGCGACCATCCGGCATTTTTATAGGCTTAACGTCGGTGGTATTGCCGTTACAAAACGCATCCATATCTTCAAAGCTTTTACCTCTACAACGCTTCCAACCGCCCGGAACGACTACCCAGTTATCACCAACAGCCGGTTCTTCCTTATCAGTGACGGTCAGCGTCAACCTGAGCGTTTTTCCCGCTAATTGATCACGGTGAGCAACACCACCCGCCACAGACTTCTGCAACTGTCCCTGTTCATTTATCGAGCGACATTGCAGAAGCTTCCTGATCGCATGAAACGGCCCCACCGTCCTGAACCGCCAATGACATTGCCCAACCAATTCCTGGACACCCGACTCAGGCATTCCAGATTGATCATCCCCGCGATCTCGAATGGCGATACCTGCACGATCTCCACCTACGTCCGTATCACGCTTTCCCCACTTCGCATAAAACTCAAACTCCAGACTTCGCAGTACCGAAGGGCAGCCCTCGATTTTTTCGCTCAGCGGCAACTCAAAACTCACCCGACTTGCCAGAGGTTTGTAGTCCGTAAAAAAGACTTTCCGCTCAGGCCTCTTTCCTCGACGCCGCGGCAAAGTGCAGATTTCACCCGTAGCGGGAAAATAATTTGCGGCCGTTTTAAGCTCAAACTCCGGCGGCAAATCCACCTCCAGCGTAAAGCGGTCAACCGCCTTGCCCGCACACCCCGTCAGCCCCAGCATCCCCACCACACCCCACACACCTAGCCTTCGCCTACTCATCTTTTTTCCCCATCAGTCTCCACTGCTCCACTACCCGCTCAAAGTGATCCGCCGGTGCCTCCCCAGCCAGCGGTTGCCACCGAATGACACTCTCCCGTATGGCCTCCTCCAACCGTCGCACCACCAGAAACGCCAATCGCTCGGCCCCCCGCCATTGCCAGACACGCGCCTGCTCCAACACCTGGCTCAGCCAGATTCTCGGGTCCTGGAATTCCACCAATGCAACCAGGTCTTCGCTGTGTTCGGCCAACAGGTAACGCAGGATATTGGCGTGCAGGATGGCTTCTGCGTTTGGGTTGGGTGTGTTCAGCCAAGGGACCGGGTCGGGCAGCGAGTTCTCGCCAGGGGCCGGGTTGTCCGCGATGCGCCAGCGGTCTTCGTGCCAATAACAGACGCTGATCAAGGGGCCGAGGAATGCCGGCCAGTGCTCTGCAGACATATAGGCCAGCGCACGCGCCAGGGTGCGGTTGTCGTGAAAGCGGTACAGCGATTGCGCTTCTTCCGGTCCCGTCAGCAAACGATCGCGCCAATGTCGAGTCACGGCCGTCAGGTCATCGCTCGGCAAGCTGCCCAGCCAACCCCAGTTACTCTCGGGCTGTTGCAGGAGGTCTCCTAATGCAGGCTCGTTCATCTGCTTCAGCCGCAGGATCACAGGGCCTTCCATCGCGAGTTCCGCCAGTACCGTCTCACCATAGACGCTGCAATAGTCCGACAAGCTGCGCACCGCCAGCAGCGGCGCGCGCGCGGCGCTCTGCCCGTCGAGGATCAAACACAGGTGCCGCCCGACCTGCTGTTGTTGGGCCATCCAGTGGCCTGGCATGTCCTGCATCAGGCAGCCCTCGCCGGCAAATCACACAGGCCTTCACGGCAGCGCGCGCACACCGGGCAGTAGTCCGCCCCCAATTGCCTGGCCAGGGTCATGATCGCGCCCTGTACCTTGGAGACCTCTGGCGCACCGGCCACGCTCAAGGCGCTCGCCGATTGGGTCGCAGACGGTAAACCGCCAAGGGCGATGGGACGACTGCTGAAGATGCCTCCAGCCTGGATGACCAGATGCTCTCCACCAGCCTTGAGGTTCAGTTGCGCCCCGGCATCGATTACCAGGCTGGCACCGGATTTAAGGTGGAGTTGCTGCCCAGCCTCAATGACCAAGGTCTGCGCCACGTGGGTCCGGCTATCGCCCTGCACATCAAGGTAGTCGCTCGCCTTGAGCAGCACTTTGCGATCGCCGGTGACCTGACGATGCTCTTCGTTTTCCAAGTAAACCGTGCTTAGCCCATGGATGACTTCTCGCCGCTCCCCCACGACCTCCAACCGGCTGTCATGACCGACCCGTTGCTCCAGGTCCCGTTGCGCACGCAGGTAGACAAGCTCCTCGCCACGACGGTCTTCCAGGTACACCTCGTTGGCGCCGTCACCACCACGGGAAGTGCGACTACGCAAAACGCTGCGGGTCTTGTGCTGCGGCAAGGAATAGGCCGGCCGGTGCAACGCATTCGGCAGGCAGCCGTTGATCAAAGGGCGGTCGGGATCCCCGTCCAGGAAGGTAACCAGCACTTCCATACCGACCCGCGGGATCATCGTTGCACCAAACCCGTCACCGGCCCACCCGGACGCCACGCGCACCCAACAACTGCTTTTATCATCCGTGTTGTCCAGGCGGTCCCAGTGAAAGCGCACCTTCACCCGGCCATGGGCATCGCAATGCACGTCCTCACCGGCAGGCCCGGTCACGGTTGCGGTCTGGCTGCCATTGATGGTCGGCTTGGGATGCCTGAGGGGCGGCCGATGCACAGCCTGCCAAGGCGTTGCGGTAAAACGATTGCGATAGCCTTGGAACAGGTCGGTTGTGGGCGTTGCTTCCTCCAGCACCTGGGGTTGATAACCCTCATGACGCACTGACGTGATCAACCACAGGTCGTTGCAGGATGGGTCGGGGTGGTCTCGTATCTCAAGGAAGTGCCCGCTGCGCAGAATTGGCTGATCACTCTTGCCCAATGCCCGATGCCGGTCGCGCTGGTGACGCTCCAGGCTCCGACATGCCAATTGCTTGCCACGGGTATGACCGGTGAATCCTGCGGGATACTGATAGTCCTCAAGGGGGAGTGTCGACGCGACACCCGCGCTGTCGTGCAGATGCAAGGAGGGATGTTCGAAGTCGTAATCACGACGCACCGTTTTTTGGCTGCGAATGCCCAGGCGTACGTCGAAACGCTGGATAACCGGCGCATCTGCTTGTGGCCCGCCAGGAGCGCTATAGCGTTGCACGGGTAAACGCCGAAACACGGTCTGGTCATCGCCAAACACCAGCAGATGAGTGTCCACGCTGTGACGAAAATGATAGTGAATTCCCTCCTCCTCACACAACCGCTGGATGAAGTGAAGATCACTCTCTGCGTACTGCACACAGAACTCGCGCGGCGGATAAACCACGGGGCCAAGCTCGAAAACGTAAGCGTCCGCCAGGATGCCATGTTGCTCAAGGACCTCTGCGATGATCTGTGGCACGCTGCGCTGCTGGAAAATCCTCTGGTCACGTCGGTGTGCAAGGTAAGCCAGCCGGGGTGCCAGGGTCAGGTGGTAGCGCGTGGTGCGCCGACCGGGGTCATCACGGCCAATGGCATAGATCAACCCGTGCAGGCCCCCGTTCGTTTCGCCGAAATCCAGGTAGGCGGGTTGGTGGAGCAGCGCCTCCAGATCAAGAAAAGGGTTTTCGCTGACCACCTGTATGTGGATGAAATACAGTTGATCGAGGGTTTCACTGCCTTTAAATGCCAGGACTTGCGAATCGATGTTGAGGGGTGGAAGAACCAGATTGAAACGTGAAGAAACAAACGCGTTAACCATCCGTTGTTACCCGCCGTTAATGAAGGAAAACCCTGAGATATTCCCTCGCGCCAAATGTGAAATCAGTGGCCGAGAAAAAGTGCTGGAACGCCCCAAAGCTTAGTCATTTCAGACAGGAATCGACCGCTTAAAAATAAAAAAGAAGTTTCGTACGGCGAAGTTGGAAGTATCTTTTACAAAACAATAAAACGAGCCAGTGTGCCATCCCCTTAATAACAAGAAATGTCCTACACAAACTTACACCAGCATAACTAACTAACATAGAAACGGCCGACACTGATTTACAGCGTCAGCCGTTAAAAAACTTCATGCCTGCAGCTGCGCAGTGCCGAACAGACTGACGCTCAACAACGTCTCGCCCTGAGTGAGCAAGCGAACCGGCGCAATGCCACCTGGCATCACCACCGACACCTCGCCACTCTCGACCCAGCCCGCCCGCCAAGCGGCACACGCCACCGCACTGGCGCTGGTTCCGGAAGACGCGGTGGGCCCCTCTCCCCGCTCGAACACCCGCGCGATGACTCGATTGCCGGGCAGGCGCGCCGCCCATTGCAGGTTCACCCCTGCTGCACAGGGCCGACCACTACCCGCAGGCGGCGCAAACGCAATGGCCTTCAAGGGTTCGAACAGGGCGGGTTGCTGCATCTGTGTGTTGTCCGGCAACGCCGACACCAGCTCGACCAGCGTCACGCAATGGGGGTTACCCACCCGTACAAATTGGCTGGTTGCCCACTGTGGGTCGATCGCCGCCAAGTCGCTCACATGACTCAGTCCAGTTTCATCCACATCCCTCTGCGCGCCCACCGCCTCGGGCCCGAAACCCGGCCTCCCCAACTCAAGCCAGAACCCCGCGACCTGTTCAAGGATTGCCGGTTCAACCCGTGTCGACACGGGTGATGCCGCGTCCGATTTGTCGTGGTGCACCCGCAACTCACAGGCCTCGCTCATCAGGGCCTGGTCGGTGAGTGCCTGAGCGAAAATCGTCAAGCCGTTGCCACTGCGTTCGGCCAGGGAGCCGTCGGTGTTGACGATCAGCAGGTCAAACGGCGGCTCGGCCTGGAACGGCCCGACCAGCAAGCCATCACAGCGATGAACCTTGGCACCGGCCGGACGTGGTAGCGAGCCCCAACTGCATTCGGCGGCGATAGCCGACGATGTCCAGTTGTTGCGGGTACGCGCAGCCCGCGCAGCGCTCTCGGGTACAGCAATGCCCGCGTCTCTCAATGAGGCCGGGCTGACCACGCCGTAGATATTGCCGCGGGCGTCGTAGAACAGTGCCATGAGGTCGTCCACCTGGGCATGTGCTGAAGGAGGAGCAGATTGTGTGGGATCTCGACGCTATACACCATCCTGCAAGCACTACACTCTCAGTTCCCCTGGATGGACGTTTTCATCAGGCCGAAGTCCGTGCGCAGTCGAGCAAACGCCGTCCTCTCACGCTAGAGGATGCAAGCATGAAGACAATCACCCCACACAGTCCCGTTGAAGCCTTATACCGAGAAGGCCGCAAGACATTTATCGAATTGGTGCCGGATGGCGGTGCACGGTTGGATGCGCTGTTCCATACGGCACCCGCCCTCGGTGAGTTGGCGGTAGGCGTGGTGTACGGCTATCTGCATAGCCGCCCCGGCCTTGACCCACGCTTGCAAGAGGCCGCGATCTTTGCCGCGATTGTGGCAGCGGGCATGGTTGGGCCGCCGCTGAGCGTGCACTTCAAGACCAGTCTCGCAGAGGGCCTTGCGCCGGGTGAACTGACCGAACTGCTACTGGTTGCGTCAGCTTTCACAGGGTTCCCCCGTGCGGTGGCGACGGCCGATCAACTCAACCAACTGTTCGCCAGCGCGGGCCTGCCTTCTCCTCCGCCACCGGCACCACGCGCAATCGTCATGGCTTTTTGCGCCAGTGTACGCAGGGGCCAGCCTTCCTTCCCGGTGGACGCCGAGGTCCGCAAACTCCTGCGCAATCCTCGCCGCCTGTCACTGCACGCCACAGCGGCGGATAGAGTGGTGATCGAGAGTTACAAGGGTAAGGAAACCCACCCCAGAGGGATGCTACTGGTGCGTGTGGTGGGCGCCGAGGTGGTTGAGGTCAAGGTCTATGGGCCAACGTCTGCCTGACCAGGTGCCGAAGGCGGCCTGGAAGGTGGTAATCCACCGCGAGAACCCTGGGGTTCAAAAGCCCCCACAGGGATTACGCACCTTCCAGACCGCCTCCTACACATTCGATACTGCTTGTGTGGCGGCGCGCCGTACTGACGTTCCAGATGTGTAAAAATAAAATTCCCGACCGCCGCAATCCCAAGGGAACCCGGCTCGCGTGCCACGGCCTGATGTGCAAGGATGTCACGCCGGACATCGTTCGTAGAACGCAAAACCAAGGATTTTTCATGACTGCCATCCCCACCTCAGCGCCCGTGGTTCCCGGACGGCTGGAGCAAATGTCGACCCGTATCGCTTTCTTCATTGCCGGCTTCGGCATCGCAGCCTGGGCGCCGCTGGTGCCCTATGCCAAGGCCCGTGCCGATTTGAGCGAAGGCACACTGGGCCTGTTGTTGCTGTGCCTGGGTGTCGGCTCGATCATTGCCATGCCGGCCGCCGGTGCGTTGGCATCGCGTTTTGGCTGCCGTCGCGTGCTCAGCGCCGGGACGATCATGATCTGCCTGGCATTGCCGATGCTGGCGACGGTCAGCTCAATTCCGTTATTGATGGCGGGGCTGTTCCTGTTCGGCGCCGGCCTCGGCACCGTGGACTCCACGGTCAACCTGCAGGCGGTGATCGTCGAGAGAGCCAGCGGCAAGACCATGATGTCGGGCTTTCACGGGCTGTTCAGCCTGGGTGGGATTGTCGGAGCGGCGGGCGTTTCGGCGTTACTGGGGCTAGGACTGTCGCCACTGCAGGCGACCCTGGTAGTGATCGTCATCACGCTGGCGGCACTGCTCAAGGCCGCGCCGCACTTGCTGCCCTACGGCAGCGAGAGTTCGGGCCCGGCGTTTGCCGTGCCCCACGGCGTGGTGCTATTCATCGGTTGCCTGTGTTTTATCGTGTTCCTGGCCGAAGGTGCGGTACTCGACTGGAGCGCAGTGTTCCTCAGTGCCGAACGCGGCGTGGACGAAGCCTATGCGGGTTTGGGTTACGCGGCCTTTGCCTTGACCATGACGGCCGGGCGATTGACCGGCGATGCCATCGTGCGCCGACTGGGCGCTACGTGGGTGATCGTAGCCGGTGGCGCACTGGCGGCGGCCGGTACATTCCTTGCCACATTGTCTCCGGCCTGGGAAATGGCCTTGCTGGGTTATGCATTGATAGGCGCCGGTTGCTCCAATATCGTCCCGGTACTCTATACCGCTGTTGGCAAGCAGACCGTCATGCCAGAACATATCGCCGTGCCGGCCATCACCACCCTGGGCTATGCAGGGATATTGGCTGGGCCGGCGGTAATCGGGTTCATCGCCCATGGCAGCAGCCTGGCCACCGCCTTCCTGTTAATTGGAGGGTTACTTGTGGCGGTGGCTGCCAGTGGAAAAGTCTTGCGGGTCTGAACGTAAGGCGACATCGTCGGCTTGAGGCTTTCAAGCCGCTGATGCGCGCCTGCATACCTTACTTCCCCTTCTCTGCCTTGTCGTTCTCCAGCCAGCGGTCAATGCTGTAGTTCTTCAACCAGCCATCGTCGTTATGACTGCCGAAGATGTTGTAGCCGTTGGCTTTATGACTGTCCAGAGAGGCTATCAATCCTGGTCGTTCCATCAGATTCTTGGCCAGGTAGACCTGTTGTTCGCTGTACTTTTTCAAGGGAAACCCGGTGCGCACATCGCGTAAAGGCTCGCCTTTCTTATCAGTCTGGTTCGGATCCTTGCTGATCTCGATGATTGTGTCTTTTTTGACGTACCGGTGTTTTTCGAAAAAGAATGTGCGGTCTTCGGACTTATCCCTGAAATCATCAAACATGCCTTTGAATGCCTGGACGACCTGAGCGTCGGTTTTCGCATGGAACGGGTCCGCGCTTTGTGTATTGGGGTTGGTATTGCCGATCTGTGCGTCGCCAGCCTTGGTCAGGCTGTCATGAGTGATTTCGCCACCCTTGGCAATAATCGCATCGTTCAATCGGGGCCGGTTGAGTATCTCTCGCGCCAACATAATGGTGCGCTCTGAGACCTTGCTGCTGCTGGGTTCCTCTTTGGCTATCTCTTGTAAGGAGTCCTGGGTCAGCCGGCCATCTTTCTTGAAGGCGTCCAGCAATGGCAGGTTGTTCTTCAAGTCGGTCGCCAGCAGATGGTCGTCCGAGCTGACGAAGGGGTTGCCAACTTTTGTCATGCCTCCATACATATTCTGGCCGTCGAAGTGTCGGTCGGCGCCGTTCGCGAAACGGGTGTTGAATGGCTGCGCCGCCGGCAGCGGCTTACCCAGCGCACGCGCATCGACCTCAAAGCGAGACTGACCGCTCCCCGTTGGCCCAGTTTGCGTATATCTCAGATTATTGAAACGACTAATCATGATTCACCTCCACCCTATCTAGATTTCGTAGCCTGGGCCTTGATTGCCTGATCTTCGAAAAGGCCTCGAAATCAAGATGGCACAAGCAGCTATTGAGTGGTCCCCAGAAAACAACGGTTCCGAAGACTGTCATCCAAAACACTGGATATGCCCCAGGGAATGTTAAGCGCTTGTAACCAGATCCCCCGCCGCGCATCTCTACCCTGGAAAATCTCATTGTTCAAAAACAACGACATCTAGCGCCGGGACAACTTGCTCCAAAAACTGGCTAATATGGAAATCACAGAACTGGGCGCCGACTCCTCCGTCAACACCCGAGAACCTTTGTCAAAATCTTCGGCGGTGGGCGCCTTGAAGCTGAACTTCGGCGAGGATGTGAGGTTGAGCCCCTTTGGCTCTCTTGGATTTTTTACCTCTTGTGCAAGTGCAGCCAAGTTCGGGGCGTTGTACTGAGAGTATCGGGATTCAAATGTTGTCGAGTTCATGGTCCAGACCTAATCCGGTAGATGAAGGCCCCCATCGGCATTCAATGGCCGGTGGATATTTTCTTGGTGGTAGCTCTTTGCAACCAGCTCCACCTGATTGGAGGGTATGGCTGCGCCAAGCGCTTGCGGCCCCCTGCCGCGTAGTGCACCGCAGGGGGCCCCAGGTCTAACGAAGCAGTGCGTACAATTCCTGTCGAGAGATCTTCCCATCGCGCTGCCAACTGTGAACGTTGTCCATAGCCGACATCAGGTTCGAACGCGCCATGACCTCCTGCGCCAACTGGATGAGATGATCGCTGCGTGGATTGCCGGTCAACGGTCGCATCGCAAGCGCATGGAGGTCACGAAGCTTGATCGTGCCGCTGAAGAATCCACCTTTCAATTCATTGAAATGGTTCAGCATTTCCTGAACGATTTGCTTGTCGTCTTTCGATTTCAACGGGTTGTCTGACTGAATAAAGCTCCTGATATCGTCCTTGGACAAACGCCCGTCCAGTCCACCGGTGCTGCCATTTCGATCGAGCGATTGCAGCAGCCCAGGACGACGCAGCAGTTCGTTCGCCAGCCGAATATTCGCGTCCGTTGAAGGGTTACCGGTCAACGGTCGATTGGCCATTTTTTCCAAACTCTGTTGCGTGACGGAGCGCGAAGGCCAGCGCCCCCTGAACGCGTCATAATTGTTCAAAAGCGCCTGGGCCAATTGCTCGTTGCTCTGCTTTGAATAATGAGGGTCCGGCAATACCGGGGTCGGACGCGGAGGTGGGCCGGGGTTCGGGCACACATTTTCTGGGAGTGGGCGCGGCGGTGGGCCGCCGAATATCGGGCCGCAATGACTGGAATGCGAGGTGAAATGGATGCCTGCCGAGACTTGAGCACGTGTTGCGGTGGCAGACCGTTCGTTACTGGGTTTTTCCGCTCCGGGGGATGTGCTATCAAAATTAGGAGCGACGTTCTGATTGTATGCTGATACCGACATTCCAGTTCTCCAGTTCGGTGTATTCAAGTGCCTGACCTTGAATCGCCAAGGAAGCCAGCGAAGGCAGGCATTTGCTGAGTGGCAGAACGGTAGGAGCCGGTTCCTGAGAGCGCTGAAATTTTCCAGAATTGAAGTAGGAAGAGCATCTGGACGAGTGAGAGACAACCCACTCTATCGGCAGGACTTGCCGCTCTCCTTGATCAGGAAGAGCGGCGCTTTTTCAATCAGAACCCGACGCTGGCCTGTACGAAGAACGTACGCGGCTCGCCCAGGTACAACCCGGCATTGTTGTCGCTGGAACGGGTGTAGTGCTGTTGATCGAAGACATTTTTTACGCCCACACCCAGCTTCAGGTTGGACAATTGCTCGCCAAAGTCATAACCGCTGCGCACGTTGACTGAGACGTAACCGGGGATATCACCGTACTGACCGTCAGCTGTGCCCTGAGTGACGTAGGTGCTTGTCGTGCCTGGTGCGCGCTGGCCGGACTGGGCGTACACATCCAGGTTATGGGTCCAGCGGTTGACGTCGTAGCGCAGGCCCAAGGTGGCCACTTCACGTGAATACAACGGCAGGTCACGGCCCTTGAACGGTACGTCGCCCTCCGAGGTGGCCTTGGTGTAGGTGAAGCCGGCATTCGCAGTCAGGCCATCCAGGCGTGGGTCCAGGTTCGACAAGTCGTAATGGGCCGAGGCTTCGATGCCGGTGTGCTTGGTCGCACCGAGGTTGGTCCAGCCCACGTCGTTACTGACGTATTGCAGCTCATCCGAGAAGTCGATGTAGAAGAACGTCAGTTCGCCGCCCCACACATTGTCGTTGTAACGCGTCCCCACTTCGTAGGTCTTGGCCTTTTCCGGGTTCAGGCCATTGGCAGTCTGATCGCCTGTGCCGCCCTGGCCCAGCTGGAAGTATTGCAGGCTGCCAAACGAAGTCTCGTAGTTGGCGAACAGTTTCCAGGCGTCGGAGACGTGGTACATCACGCTCAAGGCCGGCAGCGGTTCGTTGTTGTGGACTTCACGGCGTTTTTCCTGGGTGCGCGTGCCGTTCAAGGCAACCACCGGGCGGTCGTGCCATTCGGTACGGATGTCCTCGAAGCGGATACCGGGCGTAATGGTCCACTTGCCGATATCGACTTTGTTATCGATATAGAACGCGTTGGCCTCGGTGCCCCCGGTGCGGTCCTGGTAGACGTGACCATCGCTCTGCCCACCCGGCGTCGGCACATTGTTGACCAGGTTCAGGCTGGTGGCCTGCTCATGCATGCCTTCCTTGAGGTAGCGATAGCCCAGGCTGACTTCCTGGGTACTCGGGCCCACGTCGAACACATGGGACACCCGCGGCTCGATGCCAAAGGTGTAGTAGGTGCGCGGGTAAGAGCCGATCGTCTTGAGGTCGCGGTTGGCGATGTTGCTACCGCGGAAACTGTCGGAATAGTAAGTCAGCACTTCGGCCTGAGTGCGGTCGTCGATCTGGCGGATGTACTTGAAGGACACGTCCTTGCGGCGACCGCTGAAGTTGTCCCAGTCACGCACCGATTGGTACGGGTTGGCATCGAACTGCTTCTGGGTCAGGCCGCCGGGCATGTCGGCGCTGGCGTCGTAGTAGTGGAGGTTCAGCGAGAAGTCGTCTTGATCGGTCGGCGCCCAGTGGGTCTTGAAGATCACGTCGTCGATGTCGTTGGAATTGTTGCTGTTGCGGTAACCGTTGCCATTGACCCCGGAGTACAGCAAAGCGGCGCCGATACCGTTGTCGGCGGTGCCGCCGATAAAAGCGTTGTCCACGTGCTTCCAGCCGCCGTGGGCGGAGGTTTGCAGGGTGGTGCCGACTTCGCCGGAGAATTTCTCGGGAATGGCACGGGTCACGAAGTTGATCACGCCGCCGACGTTTTGTGGCCCATAACGCACGGAACCGGCACCGCGCACCACGTCGATGCTGTCCAGGTTACCCGCTGAAATCGGCGCCATCGACAATTGCGGCTGGCCATAAGGCGCAAACGCGGCTGGCACGCCGTCGATCAGAACCGTAGAACGTGGCGATAGGCGCGACGTCAGACCACGTACGCCGACGTTGAGGGAAATATCACTGCCGCCGGTGCCGTTGGATTCCTGCACCTGCACGCCTGGCACTCGACGCAACACGTCGCCGACGTTCATTGCGCCCTGCTCTGCCATGGCTTCGCGGCGAATCACCGTGCGGGCGCCGGGATGGTTCTGCACGACTTCAGCGTTGGCATCGCCGAGCCAGTCGCCGACCACCTTGATGTCGGTGGCGCCCAGCTCGAGGGGCGAGCCGGCTTCACCGGTGCCGCTGTTCAGCGGGCGCAAGGTGACAGAACCGGCGTCGATCTGGTAGTCCAGGCCGCTGCCTTGCAGCAATTGGCGCAGGGCTTGTTCAGGAGAAAGGTTGCCGTCTACTGCCGGCGCCTGCTTGCCCGCGACCAGCTCGGGGCTGAAGAACACTTGCAGGGAAGTCTGCTGGCCCAACTGGCTCAGCGCCGCGCCGAGGGGCTGGGCCTGGATATGAATGGCGTCGGCCGCATAGGCCGTTGGGAGCGCGGCACTGACCGCGAGCGCCAGGGCCAGCGGCGCCCAGCGGGAGATTTTATTGTTGTTAACGGCGAGTTTTTTCACGTCGAACCTAGTCCTGTGATCGCAAGAGTATGCGGCTGTTAATGCAAACCAGTTGCAGTTGCAGGAGAAGACGAAGAACTCGAAAAAAACCTGAATGTCAGCGTGAAATGATTTCCTGGCTGCCGTCCGGTAAGGTACGCAAGGCCACCGGCAGTATATGCGGCAAGGCCTTGAGCAAGGCGTCGGTGTCGTTGGCCTTGAACACGCTGGTCAGGCGCAGGCTACCCACCGCAGGCGTACTGACCCGCAGCGGTTGCTCGCGATAGCGCGAAACCTCGCGCGCCACTTCGCCCAGCGAAGCGTTGTTGAAGACCAGCTTGCCCGTGCGCCAGGCGGTCAATTCTTCGGTGTTCACGGCGTAGGCCGCGGCCACCGACCCTTTGTTGTCGACGTGGGTACCCAGGCCTGCCGTCAGCGTCACCACCTTGTCCGCTGAATGCCCTTGCACCTTCACGGTCCCGGCCTCGACCATCACGCGAGTCTGGTCTTCATCACGACGCACATCAAAGCGCGTGCCGGTTACCGTCACCTGCCCTGCCCCGGCGGCCACCACAAAGGGTCGACTGGTGTCATGCTCGACGCTGAACATCGCCTCGCCCTGCTTGAGTTCCACGCCACGCCGGCCTTTTTCAAAATGCACCGCGACCACGCTGCGGCTGTTGAGGTCCATCACCGAACCGTCGGGCAAGGCCACCTGGCGATGTTCACCCAGGCGCGTGCTGAACTCGGCACTGTAGAGGTTGGGATGATCGAGCCCGCTGAACAGGCCCAAACCCAGAGCGACGGTGACCACACTGGCGGCGACCGCATAACGCAACACGGCGCGGCGCTTGGGCCGCTCCACCGGGGTCTCACACAACGCCCGCAAACGCGCCTTGGGTAGCAAGTCGGTGGCGCTCCACAGGCCTTGCAACACATCGAATTCATACTGGTGATCGGGATGCTCGTTGCACCATGCATCAAAGCGTTGGCGATCGGCAGCGCTCAATTCGGCGTCTTGCAGGCGCACAAACCATTGCGCGGCTTCGTCTCGGGCACGGTTATCCATCATGGAAGATCCTGTTTCAAAGCGGGCAGTCATGGCGCCATCGCGTCCAGGCGGTCGCGCAGATGCCGCAGGGTGCGGATCATATACTTTTCCACCATGTTTTTAGACAGCCCCAGGCGTCCGGCGATTTCTTGCTGCGTCAGGCCTTCGATCTTCTGCCAGATGAAAATCTTGCGGCAGTTGAGCGGCAGCTCAGCCAAGGCCCGCTCGATTGAGTCCGCCAACTGGATCGCGTGCATGAAATGCTCCGGGTCGCCGCTGTGGGGCGAGCGCTGATCAAAGGCTTCCAGCGTGATGGCCCCGCGACGGTCTTCGCGTCGATAGGCATCCACTGCGATATTGCGCGCAGTCTGATGCAGATAGGCGCGCGGTTGCTCAACCTCGGAGGAAGTTGACTCCAGCACCCGCAAAAAGGTGTCATGGGCCAGGTCTTCGGCCTGCTGACGGTTTCTCAGGCGGCGCGTCCAGGTTCCGATCAACTCTTCGTAATGTTCGAAAAAGCCTGTTCTGCGGGGCGGCTGAGGGATCATCGCGGGTGCACTGGGGAGGCGGGGCGTGAATAGTAATGCTTCCTATTAAGTGGGGCAATTGCTACCCGCCGGATGACCTCAAACTAATGGGTGCTGGTCACCTGCTTGAGTCGGCTGAGCTTTTCGCGGCTGCCGCACACGCTCATCTGGCACCATTTGCGCTGCTTGTTCTTGGAGATATCGAAGAACACCCAATCGCAGTCAGCTGCGCCGCAAATGCGCAATGCGTGCAGATCACCAGAGACCAGTAACTGCGTGGCCTCGATGGCCAAGCGCCCGAGCACCATGGCCGTCAACTCCTGCGCCGTGGTGCAGGGCTTCCACGTCCAGGCAGGTTTGCCCTCCACGGAACGGAGCACCCGCCAGGCAACGCCTTGCTGGAACATCTGGTTTATATGCTGCAAAGCGTCATCGGGCGCGGCCCCCTGTAACGACAAGGGATAAAACACCGCGTACAGGCACTCCCTGAATGCAATGATCGCGTCCAGGTCCGGCTGGTAGGCCATGGATGACGCAAATACCATCGGCTTATAGTCGTCAAACTCTCGGGCCGAGATCAACGACGCATGCAATGCCCACTCGAAGAAGAACTGAAAGCTGGTGAGTCGCTCCTCTATGACCTTGAGCGAAGTGCCAGGGCGACGCCCATTGGTGGTATTGATGAAGTCCAATACACGGGCTCCACCAATCAGACGGATCGATTTTGCAGTGCCCGTGAAATGTGTCATGCCTACTCCTGAAAAAACGCGTTCTCCCTGCGATGGCGCAGATTACCTTGTTTTTTCAGCGTGCAAAGCGTGTCATCCCCGCGCAAAGACAGACGGCTAAGTGCGAACGTCGTTATGCGCAAGCCAATCAAGAATCGTCGCAACCGACTGTTCCACTGAAAGCGCCTGGGTGTCCAAGTGCACTTCCGGAAATACCGGTACATCGTAATTGGAGTCGATACCGGTAAAGTTCTTGATCAAGCCCGCTCGGGCTTTTTTATAGAGGCCCTTTGGATCACGTTGCTCGGCGGTTTCCAACGGCGCGTCCACATGCACTTCAACAAAGCACTCATTGCCGATGATCGAGCGCGCGTAGTGTCGGCTCGCCGACGAGGGTGAAATCAGCGCCACGATCACGATCAGCCCCGCCTCCAGCATAAGCCGCGCCACCTCGGCGACACGCCGGATATTCTCGTCGCGGTCGCTGTCGGTAAAACCCAGGTCTCGGCACAGCCCGCCACGTACCGAGTCGCCGTCGATAATCGCAGTGATCCGGCCCTGTTCCTGCAGGGCATTGTCCAACGCATCGGCAATGGTCGACTTGCCGGACGCGGAGAGCCCGGTCATCCAGATGACCACGGGGTTGTGTTTCATGCCAGCGCGGTGACTGAACGCAAACGCGTGCAGGTTCCGGTGCGGCGTGTCTGGAAAATAACTCATGGCTGCTCGCTCTCCTTGACCGAAACAGGCTGTTTACCCAACAGGAACACCATCACGCATTGCACGAACAGCAACAGTGCCACCACCCAGTAGACCGTCGAGAAGGACCCGGTCAAATCCTTGGAGAACCCGCCCAGGAAATTACCGCACACACCGCCCAAGCCGATCAGCACGTTGGCAATACCGAAGGCCTGGGTCAGGCGGCTGACCGGCACGATTTGCCCGATGTAACTGGGGACCAGCCCGAAGATAGGATAAAACGCCAGCGCAAACAGAAACGCCGCCAAGTAGAACAACGGCAGGCTGTTGAAACTGAACACCAAGGCGGCAGCCAGTCCCGCGCTCAGGAAACACATCGCCAACGACGCACGTACGCCCACCTTGTCGGCAATCCACCCCACCAGGAAGCCCGACGCCATGCCCACCGCACCGATGGTGGTCCAGATAAACCCGGCGTCCTGTACCGACACGCCCAACTCATCACGCAGGAACGGCGCCAGGTAAGTCTGGAACGGCAGCAACGCCATGCCATTGAGAAAGGCGATGGCCCAGGTCAGATACAACGAACGACTGAGCCAGGGCTGCCGACTGTCGAAGGCGGTGGCGCGCTCCCCGGAAAACCCGGTGTCCTGGCTCGCGGCGAGGTTGCGTAACAGAAACCAGGCCACCACGCACAGGACCACCGAGATCAGGCCCGCGGTGAGCCAGATCGAGCGCCAGCCACCATTCAATGTCAGGAACGACACCAGCAAACCGTTGATGAATACGCCGTAGCTGGTGCCGCTGGAAATCAGCCCCATGACGCGGGAGCGATTTCCCGGGCTGAAGCCTTTGGTGACGATCTCCGCCAACGGGATGTACACCGAGGCGGAACAGCCACCGAGCAGGATCAACAACGCCCCCGACAACCAGATGCTGTGACTGACGCTCAACCCCAGCAGTGCCAGGGACGTCATCACCGTAGATACCAGGCTGATCTTCCAGCCCTCGAAAAACCGGCTTATATAGCTTGTAACCGATGAAAACAGCAGGAAACCAATCTGCGCGCCGCCGGTGATCAGGCCCACCGTGGTGTAGTCGAAACCGATGTCGCGGCGCATGTCCACCACCAGGTTGGCGAACAGGTAGACGCCAAAGCCATAAGTGCTGGCCACGAACCCGGTAAGGACCACCGCCAATACGACGCTGTCCAAGGGCCGGGCATTGCTCTGTACGAGTGTGCTCATCAAGCCCTCCTTATTCGGCGCGCGCCGTGTGGATGACGAAATCACAATCCATCATGTCGTAGTCACGCTTGAAGTCGCCGTAACTCTCATGGTGAGTGAACCCGGACTTGAGCACTTCCCCCTTCAATTCACCCGGCAACAGGGGATAGACCTGCAACCGGTACTGTTCTGCGTTATCAAAGGAATAGATGAACTCACACAGACGCTCATTGACCTCCCCCAGACTGACCGACGCATTCGTACCGCAGTAATAGTAATTTCCGCTGGCCTTGTACTTGCCGGCACGAATGGCGAAAAAATTACGCTGATCCACAATCAGCAAGCCACCCGGCTTGAGCAAGGAGCGGAATTTCGCCAGCACCCGCAACCGATCGTGGGCGGCAAAGACATGACACAACGAGCTGCCCAGGCACACCACAGCATCGAACTGGCCAAGCTCCTGGGAGTCCAGTGAATGCCAGTCTCGGTAATGGGACTGAATGTCCAGGCCATGCTTGCGAAAGTTCGCCCGCGCCTTGGTCAACATGGTGCTACTGCCGTCCGTGGCCACCACTTCGAAGCCCGCCTGCTTAAGCTGGACGGCATGGAAACCGCTGCCCGTCGACACGTCGATCACCGAGTGCACACCGTGGCTACGCAGCAGGTTTTCAAAGAACCCGTCCTCCCCGGCCTTGCGTTTATTCCAATCGATCAACTCATCCCAACGCTCGACGAAATCCGGTGAGTACTGCGTGGCATAACTGGCAACTTCGCTGTGCTTGTTTCTGAAAACTTGATTCATCACACACCTACCAGGTCGAATTCTTGAAGGACAGGTATTTGCTCGCCAGTTCGCGGGCAAATTCGGCGGACTGCTCGATGGCCATGGTGTTCTTGGAATACCCCAGCATCGATTGCATGACGGCCATGCACTGCGGGTTGTAAGTGACCGAACCATCACAATGGATTTCGTCAATGCCATCCTGGCTTTGGCAGATGCTATTGATGCGCACCGCCTCGTCCTGTGGGCACGCTTCGGAGAACTGCACCTGGATCCGCCCATCGTGCAGCCACACCGGATACCCGCCCGGAAGCCCAAGAGGCCCCGGCGCATGCACCAGGACCGGCACGGGCGAAAACAGCCCTTCGATGACCGTGACCGCAGAGCACGCGGTGAGGAACTGCCCATCCACCCCGCCCAGGCGACGGAACTCGGATTTCACCGTCGAGAAAATCGCCTCGGCCGGCAGGCGCCCCACTTCCGGGCGATCGCGCACTTCATACAACAAGCGGTAATTGGCACGCGGCGGCAAACCACCGCGCGGCACGTAGTGGCTGAAGTAATGCTGGGCATACAGCTGCACCTGCACATCAGTGGGTGCACATTCGAGCAACCGTGCAATGGAAAAACACACAGCCGGAATCAGGTTGGCCACATTACCGACGCCAATGTCCGGCGCCAGGCCGATGCGCGCCAGGATCGGGTTGACCGCATCGGGGAACGCCGCGTTCACAGTTTTGGTGCTGATGCCGGAGGCTTTCACCGCCTGCATCAGGCAATGCATCAACGTCAGGTGCATGGGCAGCCAGGGGCCGAACTGGGCCTGGTCGAGCTTTTCGAACGACAGCTTGGGCAGCCCGGTGATCACCCGCCATGACTGCAGCGACGCACAGTTCACCAGCATATCCGGGGCTTCTTCACGCAGCAGCTGCGTGACCTTGCCGACATCTGTCAGATCGGCAACGACGGGCTTGATGTCGATAAACTGGCCCAACTGCGCACACGACAACGCCACCAGATTGCACAAGCGGATCGTGGCTTCTTCATTGCGCCCCAGCACCACAAAGTCGAACGCGTTTTTCGGCCCCAGAATCTTGAGTATCTGCAGGCACAGGTTGCCGGCGCCCACCAGCAACAGCTTTTTCTTGCGCACCGGAAGACTCATCGCGGGTAGGCTCCGTTGTCGACCGGGATGACCCTTCCGGTGATGTGACGCATCGCATCGCCCAACAACAGCAAGATAACCTCAGCCACGCCACCGGGCAGGATGGGGTCCTTGAGGACTTCCTGGCGGGCGTACTCAGCACGTCGGTATTCGGGGATGGTGCCGTAGATGGCGGTTTCATGGATCAGCGCCGGGGACACCACATTTACCCGCACGAACGGCGCGAAGTTCCAGGCGTTGGCCTTGCTCAGGCCGATCACTGCCGCCTTCGTGGCGCCGTAGAGCGCGTCGCAACTGCCCACTTCACCGGCCACCGAAGCGATGTTGACGATGCTGCGCGGGGCTTCGTGCGGCATTTCCCGCTCGGCGAAGTCTTTGGAGAGATAGACCAGCGCCTTGAGGTTGACGGTGAGGATCTCGTCTATCTGCTCATCGGAGTAGGCATAGACACTTTTACCGTGATAAATACCGGCGTTATTCACCAAACCATAAATACTTGCATGGCGCTCATAGAGTCGTGGAATGAACCCCTTGATAACGGTCATATCCGAAAAGTCGGTAATGTGCGCCTCGAACACATCAGCGCCATAGAGACCTTGCAGTACTTTCAAGCCCTCGGCATCCTTGTCCGCGCCGATAACAAAATAGCCCTGTAGAATCGCCAGCTCCACAGTGGCCCGGCCAATCCCGTTGGCCGCTCCGGTAATAATCAACTTCTTCATGCAACAATCCCTATTGGCAAAATTCATTCATGCGCGCGTAAAACGTACGGTGATATTCGTACATCGCCTTTAAATTCGGATATTGATCAAATGCTTTGATATCAACGTGCGGAGTATCTGGAGAAACAATCCGCTCACTGTTTTCCGCGTCGACATGCCAACGTCGCCACGTTTTCCATTGTTGTGGGCACTCACGCTTCCACGTCATCGCATGTGGCATAAACTCTATATTCAAATGATCACAGAGTTTACGGATCACCCGTTCCGGCTCTGCGGCCAGGTCATCCGCATTGATCACATAAGGCACTTTGCCGGTCAGCTTGGTGACCACGCAAAATATGTCGTATAGCGCTTTATGCCCAATAGCCTGTAACGGCATATCGGGATGCACCCGATGATGGGAAATAATGCTGCTGGCGGGTTCACGAATAAGAAAGATATTGTCCTGTTGCGCGAGAAAGCCAACATCCACTTTCAAGTCATCCAAACAGTGATAACACATGTCTTTATGAAAAACGTTCGCACGCTCACGGGCATTAAGCAGATGCTCTTTTATGCCTGGGTAAGTGGTGGGCAAACTGTGATCCCACTCATCCGAGGGAATCGCCGAGTCCTCGGAAAACGCCATATGCGCAAACGGCTCATGGAAGACCTCGAAATCGCCCCGCTCGATAAACACACGTTCGAGCACCGTGGAGCGCGAACGTGGGTGTGCCCACAACCCGATCATCCTGTTCATGCGATCACCCCGAATTCAGCGGCGAGCAACGCGTTGAGCGCACGCTTGAACGGCGTCGTCACTGGGCAGAGCCGAACGCAGTAATCCGCCAGGCGCCGATGCGCGCTGTTGGCTTCATTGCAGGCGTTGATAAAGGCTTCATGGTTACCGAAGTCGTAGGGTTCGATGCTGTCGACAAAGTAGGCTTCGTAGAAATACGGAATGCGGATCAGCTTTGCGAAGGTCGACGCCGGCGGTTTCTGAGGTTCCAGCGCGGGCACGACGGGTTTGCCATGGCTTTCGCGCTCGATCAGGAACTCCACTACCTCCGGTGTCAGCGTGTAGCAGGTCGCCGTATGCCCGGTCTTCTCCAGGTGCCAGCAATGTTTGTTGCCACGCTCGTCCACATCGACCTTTATGCTGGACAGCAGGGTCTTGACCGGCGTCTTCGAGGCCGCCACCAGCGCCTGGATCTGCTCGTAGATCATCAACTCAGCCCAGCGCAACTCCTCGGCACTCAAAGCCAGACCACGCTCGGCGGCCTGCAGCGTAAACTCGGGCTGGCAGGCGAAACGCCCGATCATGAACGTAATGACGTACTTGCAGCGCGCAGTGTCGATACCATTGCTGCGGGCAGTCGCCCTACCGCGCTCGATGGCCTGGATACCGGCCTGGAATTGCGCAACCGTGAAGCAGAACGTGATATTCACCGAGCCGCCCTGGGCCACCAGGTGTTCAACCGTTACCAGCCCTTCCAGGCTACCCGGCACCTTGACCATCACGTTCGGCGCCAGGCGCTGCAGTTCCAATCCCCGGGCGCTCATGCGCTCAGTGCAGCGCACGTCAACCGGGTCGACCTGGGCGGAAATCCACCCTTCGGCCTGCGCCGACTGAATCCAACGCGGCTTGAGCGTGGCGGCCCCTTCGACGATGACTTCGTTGTACAGCTGCTTGCGTAACTCGCTGGGAGACAGCTTGCCCACGTTGAAACGTGAGGACCAATACTCGCGCTTTTCGAGGATGACGGCCGTCACTAACCGAGGGTTGGTGGTCACACTGCACAAGCCCCAGGGCTGGGAGAATTCATCCGGCATCAACGCTTCTATATAAGTCACAGCGGCCGGGTATTTTTCCAGCAGGTGTTTTTTATACGGTAGGTATACGGTAGGCGATGAATCCCACCACACTTCTGAAGATTGATCGTTGCGTTTGAGCCGTTCCGGGTAACCAAGTGTGTTCACGACGCCTCCTCCCTGAGTCAATTAAAAATGGTCAATACTTCACGCATGTCAGCAATCGGCAATGCTCCGGCCGCGGCCAATTGCGCATGCCGATGCGCGGGACCAAAGCCCAACACTTTTATATTGGCCGCTACAGCAGCCTGGATACCCGTCACACTGTCTTCCACCACCAGCGCATCACTCACGTCAATGCGGTAAGTTCGGCAGGCCGTCAGAAATACCAGGGGATCAGGCTTCCAACTACCCAACTCGTAACAACTGAATATTCGCCCTTCAAAATAAGAAAACAGCCCAGCCAGGCGTAAGCAATGCTCTATCTTGTTGCGGGGTGCACTTGAGGCTACGCAATAAGGAACTTCCAACTTTTGCAATACTTCCAGCACCCCATCCGAGGCTTTCAAACTGAGTGTCAGTGCTTGCAACGCCCGCTCGCGAAAGTGCTGTTCAAACTCTGTATCCAAACTGATATTTAATATCTGTTCAGCTTCGCGCAAACATTCGGCAATCTTCCGCCCACGGAAGCGCTCGATAAAACAGGTGACATCAAGCAGCGGGTCGCCCTGAACAAGGGCATTAAGCATGGAGATCAATACAGACAGGGTTATTTCTTCACTTTGGACGAGAACACCGTCGCAATCGAAGATAACTAACTTAGGCACGCCAACTAAGGCCGCTGCTTTTACCTGAACTGGTAGTTCCCCTATATCGGCCGAAAGGCACATAGAAATCTCTTAGAGGTGGCCCCGCGATGACTTCCGAACTACCAACGGAGCGGGTTGATGTGTGCCTATAAGACACGGGGCGAAAAAGCCTGTCAAACGCTTTTGAGCGGTTTTTTAGTATCTTATGGTTGTTTTTTATAGTTCTGTTATTCCATTTTTCACCATGGTTGTAGTCGCTAATTTCACACGGGTGAACTTCCCTTGCGCGCGATCAGTCAGCTACTTGAACTCACGAATTTAAGGTCGGTGAGCAATGCGTATCTCGTTGGAGCAACAAGTGGCGCTGGTGACCGGTGCCAGTTCCGGAATCGGCGCCGGCGCGGCCAAGGCTCTGGCGCAAGCCGGAGCAGCCGTGGTGCTGAACTACAACAGCCAGGCCGCACCGGCCGAGGCACTGGCAGAGCAGATCAATGCCGAGGGCGGCCGGGCGATTGCCATCGGCGCCAACGTTTCTAAAGAAGAAGAGGTGGAAAGGCTTTTTGCCCAGACCCTCGATGCCTTCGGCCACCTGGACATCCTGGTGGCCAACTCCGGGATGCAGAAGGACGCCAACCTGGTGGACATGAGCCTGGATGACTGGAATGCGGTGATCGGCGTCAACCTTACCGGCCAGTTCCTGTGTGCCCGCGCGGCAGTGCGCATCTTCAATCGCCAGGGCATGCGCGAAGGCGTGTCGCGGGCGGCGGGCAAAATCATCCACATGAGTTCGGTGCACCAACTGATCCCGTGGGCCGGGCATGTGAACTACGCGGCTTCCAAGGGCGGTGTGGAGATGCTGATGCGCACCCTGGCCCAGGAAGTCAGTGAACAGCGCATCCGCATCAACGGGATTGCGCCGGGGGCGATCCGTACCGCGATCAATCGAGCCACCACCGAAGGCGCGGCAGCACAAGAATTGCTCAAGTTGATTCCCTATGGGCGGATCGGCGATGTGGAAGACGTCGCCAACGCCGTGGTGTGGCTGGCCAGCGATGCGTCCGATTATGTGGTCGGCAGCACACTCTTTATTGACGGCGGCATGAGCCTTTATCCCCAAGGCTCTTATTAAGGAATTCCGTGGCAATGGTTGATTTGAAGAACGAACAACAAAGCGCCATCGATGCCCACGGCATCATCGGCGATATGCGCAGTGCCGCATTGGTGAACGATAAAGGCAGCATCGACTTCTTCTGCTGGCCGGAGTTCGACAGCCCGTCGATCTTCTGCTCGCTGCTGGACAGCCCCGATGCCGGCATTTTCCAGCTCACCCCGGACCTGCCCAACGCGCGCCGCGAACAGATCTACCTGCCCGACACCAACGTACTGCAAACCCGCTGGCTCAGCGATGAGGCCGTAGTAGAGATCACCGACCTGCTGGCTATCAGCGAAGAAATCGATGACCTACCGCTGCTGATCCGCCGCGTGCGTGTGGTCAGCGGCAAGGCCGATATTCATCTGCGCTGTGCGGTGCGCCATGACTACGCGCGCACGCTCACCCAAGCCACCCTTGACAACGGCACGGTTTGCTTCAGCGCCGAAGGCCAACCCGGCCTGCGTTTGTCCGGCAGCCACCCCTTGCAGATCAAAGACGGCGGCGCCGTGGCCAGCTTTACCCTGGGCCAGGAAGAAGGTGCCGAATTCGTCCTCGGCGGCCAAGAGGATGAACGGGTGGACAGCAGCTGCACGGACCTGGCGTTGGCCCATACCTTGAAGTTCTGGCGCGGCTGGATCGCGCAATCGAACTACCGTGGGCGCTGGCGCGAAATGGTCAACCGTTCGGCCCTGGCGCTCAAACTGCTGACCTCGCGTAAACACGGCGCGATCATCGCCGCCGCCACCTTCGGCCTGCCGGAAACCCCCGGCGGCGAACGCAACTGGGACTATCGCTACACCTGGATCCGCGACGCATCGTTCACCGTGTATGCCTTCATGCGCCTGGGGTTTGTCGAGGAAGCCAACGCTTATATGCGCTGGCTCAAAGGCCGCGTGAGCGACTGCTGCGACCAGCCGACCAAGATCAACATTTTGTATGGCATCGACGGTCGCCAGGAATTACCCGAGGCCGAGCTTGAGCACTTCCAAGGCCACGGCGGCGCCAAACCGGTGCGCATCGGCAACGAGGCGTTTGACCAGATCCAGCTAGACATTTATGGCGAGCTGATGGACGCGGTGTATCTGGTCAACAAGTACGGTGAAGCCATCTCCCATGAGGGCTGGAAACATACAGTAGAAGTTGCCGACCAGGTCTGTGAAATCTGGAACACTAAAGACGTGGGCATCTGGGAAATGCGCGGCGAGCAGCATCACTTCCTGCACTCACGACTCATGTGCTGGGTAGCGCTGGACCGCGCCATCCGCCTGGCCTCCAAGCGTTCGTTGCCGGCGCCGTTTGCACGCTGGGACCAGACCCGCCAGGCGATCTACGCCGACATATGGAGCAATTTCTGGAACGAAGAGCGCGGGCATTTCGTGCAGCATACCGGCACCACCGCGCTCGACGGTTCGATGTTATTGATGCCGTTGGTGAGGTTTGTCGCGGCCACCGATCCACGCTGGCTCTCGACCCTGGAAGCCATCCAGAAAAGCCTGGTGCGCGACGGCATGGTCTACCGCTATCGTAACGACGACAGCCAGATCGACGGCCTGCAAGGCACCGAAGGCGCGTTTGCGGCCTGCTCGTTCTGGTACGTCGAATGCCTGGCCCGCGCCGGGCAAGTTGAAAAGGCCCACCTGGAATTCGAGCAACTGCTGCGCTACGCCAACCCGCTTGGCCTGTACGCCGAAGAGTTCGACACCCAGGCCCGCCACCTGGGCAATACACCCCAGGCCTTGAGCCACCTGGCGTTGATCAGCGCAGCGACGTTCCTGGATCGCAAGCTCAGCGGGGAGAAAACCACCTGGCAACCCTGAAGTGGCCTGTGCACAATGGGCGGCCACTCGACCACGGACAGGAACGCCATGCGCCAGGTACTGCTGATCATCGACGTGCAACCTTCCTTCAACCCGCCCACGTGGCTGGTGGACGGCATCAACACCCTGCTGGGGCGCATGCCGTCAGTCGCCACCGTGGAGCGCCACGACGAGAGCGTCACGCCCTTCGCCCGGCAACTCGGCTGGCAACCGGCGCCGAACGACCAAAGCCTGGTGGCCGCTGATCGCATCTTTATCAAACACGGCTATGCGCCAACCCCCGAGACCGTTTCCTACCTGAAAAGCCTCGCGCCGCAACGTGTACTGGTGTGTGGTATCCAGACCGACACCTGCGTGCTGGCGGCGGGGTTCGCGCTGTTCGACGCGGGGTTGCAGCCGACCTTGATCAGCGACCTCACGGTAGGTTCGTCGCTGGACCGGTCGGGGCAGTTGGGGGTGGATCTGTGGCGGCATCATTTCAAGCATGTGCTGCACAGCACCGAGCTGAGTCTAGACAAGTAACACCACTGCGTTTATCTGCACGCCATTGCGTCATACCTTTGGACTAGAGTTCCAGCATCTAACAGGAGCCTCCGATGACGATCGCCACCTCGCTGCTGTACGCACGCACGCCCATGCTCGATATCGCCTACGAAGCCCACGGTCCCCTCGACGGTGAGCCGGTGATCCTGCTACACGGTTTTCCCTATGACCCGCGCGGCTATGACGCGATTGCGCCGGTACTGGCCGAGCGTGGCTACCGGGTACTGGTGCCGTACCTGCGCGGTTACGGCCCGACGCGGTTTATCAACGAGCAGGTGATGCGTTCCGGGCAGCAGGCCGCATTGGCCAAGGACCTACTGGACTTCATGGATGCGCTGGCGATCCCGCAAGCCACCCTCGCCGGGTACGACTGGGGTGGGCGAGCCGCGTGTATCGTCGCGGCGTTGTGGCCACAGCGCGTGCGCGGGTTGGTGACCGGCGATGGCTACAACATCCAGGACATCGCCAAGTCACTGAAGCCCAGGGCGCCAATGACGGAGCATCGCTTGTGGTATCAGTTCTACTTTCACACCCAGCGCGGCGTGGACGGCTTGACCGCCAACCGTGGCGAACTGTGCAAGTTGCTGTGGTCGTTATGGTCGCCGTCGTGGGCCGAGGGGCCGGGACTGTATGAGCAGACCGCGCCGTCGTTCGATAACCCGGATTTTGTCGAGGTGGTGATTCACTCCTATCGCCACCGGTTCATGTATGCGCCCGGCGACCCGACGTTGGAAGCCATCGAGCAGGCGCTGGCTTTGCAGCCGCCGATCTCGGTGCCGAGCATTTCGCTGTGCGGCGCCGATGATGGGGTGGGGCCACCGCCTGAAGTGGATGATGATGTCGAGCATTTCAGCGGGTTTTACCGGCGTCAGGTGCTGCCCGGCGTGGGTCACAATATCCCTCAGGAAGCACCGCAAGTCACGCTGGATGCGCTGCTGGAGTTGCTGGGCGAAAAGCGTTCGCGGTAAGCCTGGGGCGTCACCGACAAGGCGCGAAGGAAGCTGCGGCGCAAGGTTTCTTCACAGCCAAAACCACACTGCACGGCGATACGTTTGATCGACGCCGCGCTGTCAGCCAATTGCCGACGCGCGGTTTCGACGCGGATCAATTCGACGGCACGTGCCGGGGTCTGACCGGTTTCGGCGCGGTAGTGGCGTACAAAGCTGCGTTCGCTCATGCCGGCTTGGGCGGCCAGGGTGGCGATGTTCAGGTCCAGGGTGAGGTTTTCGGCGATCCAGGCGTGAAGTTCGGCGAAGCGGCTGTCGTCTTTTTGCAGGGACAGGGTCACGCTGAATTGGGACTGGCCGCCGGGGCGCTTAAGGAACACCACCAGGTGCCGCGCCACTTCCAGGGCCACAGCGCGGCCCAGGTCTTCTTCCACCAGCGCCAGACACAGGTCGATGCCAGCAGTGACGCCGGCGGACGTCCATACGGCGCCTTGCTGGATGAAGATCGGGTTGGACTCCACCGTCAACGACGGGAATTTGCGCGCCAATTCTTCGCAACGTGTCCAATGGGTGGCCACGCGACAGCCATCGAGCATGCCACTGGCGGCGAGCAGGAACGCGCCGGTACACACTGACGTCATGCGCCGGGTGTGACGGGCTTTCTCGCGCACCCACTCCACCAGCGCCGGATCTTCGGCGGCGCCGTATACGCCCCAGCCGCCGGCAATCACCAACGTATCGCACGGCGCATCGACGGCGGGCAGCGGCTCGGCCAGCAGTGCCAAGCCAGCCGACGTCATCACCGGCTCCGCTTGGGCAGCAATCACCGACACGGCGTAAGGCAACGGCAGGCCGCGCTGACGCGCCAGGTCATTGGTGGAGGCGAACACCTGCAACGGTCCGGTGACATCAAGCACCTGGGCGTTATCGAAAGCGAGGACGTGGACGATTCTGGACATGATTGGCGTGATTCGTGGGATCAATGGCGTATTCGCCAAAGCCTAGGCCTCTAGAGTGAAGCCGTCCACCCCTTTGACGGAGCGCTATTAATGACCCTGCAGATTGGCTTTGTATTGTTCCCCGGTATCCAGCAACTGGACCTCACCGGTCCTTATGACGTACTGGGTTCGCTGCCGGATGTGCAGTTGCACTTGGTGTGGAAAGACCTGGAACCGATCACTTCCAGCACTGGCCTGGTGTTCACACCGACCATGACCTATACCGACTGCCCGCGCCTGGATGTGATTTGCGTGCCTGGCGGCTCCGGTGTTGGCGCGTTGATGGAAGACCCGCAGACCCTGGACTTCCTCAAGGTCCAAGCTCAGACCGCCCGCTATGTGACGTCGGTGTGCACCGGCTCGCTGGTGCTCGGTGCCGCCGGTTTGTTGCGCGGGCGCAAGGCGACCACACACTGGGCCTACCACGACCTGCTCGCCCCGCTCGGTGCAATTGCAGTGCAGGAACGCGTGGTGCGTGACGGCAACCTGCTGACCGGTGGTGGCATCACTGCCGGTATCGACTTTGCGCTGACGTTGGCTGCCGAGTTGTACAGCGAAGCGGCGGCGCAACTGGTGCAATTGCAGATCGAATATGCGCCGGCACCGCCGTTTGATTCCGGGCGTCCGGACACGGCGCCCAAGCATGTGTTGGAGGAAGCCAACAAGCGCACGGCTGAATCGCGCAGGGTGCGTGGGGAGATCGTTGCGCGGGCGGCGGCTCGGTTGGGGTGATTCGGCATAGCTCCTGTGGATACTGCAAAAGCGATGTTTGGGTCGGGCTGGGGACATATCCGTTATTTGGGTGATGGCGGGTATTGGTTCCGCCCTTACGGCGGCTCACTTTTGAACAGCGCAAAAGTAAGCAAAACGCTCTTGCCCCAACACTCGGCACCTCGCTTAGGCTCGGTGTGCCCGTAATCCGACAGT
>NZ_JBBGYS010000055.1:0-44382 GCF_037479595.1 Pseudomonas sp. MYb541
CGGGGGGGCGGCCAGCGTGTTTGACGGGGCGCCTGAGATCAACAGCCAGATCAAGAGCAAGAGCGGCTCGCTTCGCATCGTGGTTGGCGTTGGGTGTGACGCAGTTCAACATGTGAGGCGTCGGTCAGAGACGAATGTCTTCAGGACCCTGTATCAGCGCTTCAATCCGCGTGCCGGTGGCGCGCTCTTCGTTGCTGAAGCCGTCGTAGTCGGCCAGGTTGCCGAAGCGCAGGCCGGTCAGGCGCTCTATCTGGATCACGCTGCGCTGGTAGGTCCTGAGCTGGCCGAACACCAGGTCGAGTTGGCCCAGTTCGCGGCTCTGGTCAATCATGTAGGCACTCGCGCTAGGCTTGCCGTTGTCGCTGAGGTAGGCGACCACTTTCCAGAACGCCTTGGGGATTTGCACGCCTCGGTACACTCGGTCGTCGTCGGCGAACACCGGGCCGGTAAACACCGTGGCGCGGGCTTTCCAGCGTTGGGTGTTATCGAGGATGTAGTCTTCGAGTTCCAGCCAGGTCTTCTGGTTGAACCCGCTCATCTGCGGCGAGCAGTTGGTGAAATGGAAGGTGTCGAGGTTGGCGGTTTGCGCCTCGTCGCCCCAGTTGGGGTCTTGTCGGCGGACCAGGTGGCCGCGATCCAGGCCATTGCTGGCATACAGCGCTTCGCCCACCTGCGCATCGATGGGCAGGCGGCCGTCATACGCCCAGGTGTCGTTGCTGCGAATGATGTCGACGTGCTGACCACCATCGATGTTGACGCCCACATACAGCGCAAGCCGCTTGGCGCGTGACATCGTGATCGAGAAGTGCGTGTAGTCCAGGCGCTTCTGTGCATCCCCCGCCAAGGCCTCTTCAACCGTGGGCCAGGGCACCCCGAAGCTGCCGAGAAAGTCCTCGGCGTAGCCGCGTCGGTCCTTCAAGTCTCTGGCTGGGGTGACGCGGGGCGTCGCCGCCCGTGCCTCCAGCAACGTGGGGCTCAGTGCGATCAACGGGCGCAGGTCAGCGAGCCTGGGGCGGTATGAAAGGTCGATTTTGGTTTTACGTGCGGGCATCAGTCAGTCCTCCTTGGATAAACACGACTGCAACATAGGTTAATGACAATTGATGACACGCGTTAACCCCTGGGAGCTATCCTGAATCGATGACCCGGACGTTGTCACCTGCCAAATGGAGCCAGCCAATGTGTGTTCGTCAGCCGCATCGCAATCCGATTTTCTGCCTGATCCCGCCCTATATGCTCGACCAGATCGCGCGCAACGGTGATAAAGCGCAACGGGAGGTCGCCTTGCGCACCCGCGCCAAGGACACGACGTTCCGCTCGTTGCGCATGGTCGCCGAACCTGCCAAAGGACCGGCGCACATGGCCCTGGCCATGGGGGCCGATAAGCGCCGCTCGATCTACAGCGCCGAGGGCATCGACAGCCTGCCGGGCAAGCTGGTGCGTGGTGAGGGGCAACCCGCCAGCGGGGATGCCGCGGTGGACGAAGCCTACGAGGGCTTGGGCGCCACCTTCGATTTTTTCGACCAGGTCTTTGATCGCAACTCCATCGACGACGCCGGTATGGCGTTGGATGCCACGGTGCATTTTGGCCAGAACTACAACAATGCGTTCTGGAACTCGACCCAGATGGTGTTTGGCGATGGGGATGCGCAGTTGTTCAACCGCTTCACGGTGGCCCTTGACGTAATTGGCCATGAGTTGGCCCATGGCGTCACCGAGGACGAGGCCAAGCTGATGTATTTCAATCAGTCCGGAGCGTTGAACGAGTCGCTGTCGGATGTGTTCGGCTCGCTCATCAAGCAATATGCCTTGAAGCAAAGCGCGGAAGACGCTGATTGGCTGATCGGCAAAGGACTGTTCACTAAAAAGATCAAAGGCACCGCCCTGCGCTCGATGAAAGCCCCCGGCACCGCGTTTGACGACAAACTGCTGGGCAAGGACCCTCAGCCGGGGCACATGGATGATTTTGTGCAGACCTACGAGGACAATGGCGGGGTGCATATCAATTCCGGTATTCCCAACCATGCGTTCTATCAGGTGGCGACCAAGCTCGGCGGGTTCGCCTGGGAGCGCGCCGGGCGTATCTGGTACGACGCGCTGCGCGATGCGCGGCTGCGGCCCAACTCGGGGTTCCTGCGCTTTGCGCGCATCACTTACGATGTTGCAGGCCGACTCTACGGCGCGAACAAGGATGAACAGAAGGCGGTCAAGGAAGGTTGGAAGGCGGTCGGCATTTCTGTCTGACGTGAGGAACAGCCATGCAAATTTCGATCAAGGAAAACGGCGGCCCCGGTTATTTTCCGGGCTTGGCCAAGCCTCAGACGGTGCAACTCGATGCGCTGCCGGAGCAGGACCAGCAGGAACTGCGGCGGCTTGTCGAGGCTTGCGATTTCTTTCAATTGCCGCAAAGCCATGCACCTGCGCCCGGTAATCCGGGCCAGGTGCATTACACCCTGACGGTGAAGGAAGACGAGCGCGAGCACACCGTTTGCGTACTCGCGCCGGTCAAATCGCAGGCGCTGGACGGGTTGGTGCAGTGCGTGCGTCGGCATGTCCGTTGCTGAGGTTCAGGTGGGAGCGTTCACCTTGCCTGCCAGCGCCGCACCGAGGCTGTAGAGCAACCCGCCGGCGATAACGAACAGCGCGAGCATATAGAACATGGTGTGGGCGGGGTGTGTCGCCAACACCATCCCGCACAGCACCGGGCCCAAGGCTGCGCCAACGTTGCCCAGGTTTTGCGCAGCGTAGTACATGCCCCGCAGATGATCGGGGGCGATGATGTCGATGAACATGTACTCGGCAGGGAACACGATGATCTCTCCCAGCGTGAAGACCGCCATGGCTAACACCCAGAACATCAGCGAGGTGGACAAGCCGAACCCCGCCAGGCCGACGATGAACATGCCCAACCCACCTGCGAGCCACAGATTCAAGTGCTGATGGGTGATTCGCTTGCCGATCACGTACTGCAGGCTGATCACCATCAGCGCGTTGGTGGCCACCACGCTGCTGATTATCCGGTAGGCCATTTCGGGTGTCGTGGTGACGATCAGATATTGCGAGAGGTAAGCGGTGAATTGGCCGAAGACCACGGCACTGAGTGCACCGCCCAGGGTAAAACACACCAGCCGGTAATCACTGAGCAGCACTTTGCCGACCGCCAGGAATGGCGCGCCGGGCTGGCTTGTGTCCACGGGCATTGAGTGCTTGTCACCCCACACGGCGTAAACGATAAAAAAACCGGCGCCCAGCATCGCCGACGCCAGGAAGGGCAGGCTGATGGCGAGCGCGGCCAGTCCTGCACCGAGAAAAGGGCCGACGGCGTAGCCGATGTTGGTCAGGGTGTATTTGATCGAAAACGCTTCGCTGCGCGCATCGACGGGCAGTAGCCGGCCAAATCCTGATTTGACTGCGATATCAATGACGGCGTACGCCAGGTTGATCGCGACCAGGCAGGCGTAGAGCACCCACAGGTCCCGCGCGGCAAACGCTCCCAGAAACCCGCAGGTGAACACCGCGCAACAGCCCAGGATCAAGCGGTAACCTGGCTGGCTGTCCACCAGGAAACCGCCGTACAGGCTCAATAATGAGCCGACGATCAGTGAACTGCCGATCACCAGGCCGATGTCGGCGACGCCCAATTGGAACTGGCTCGACAGGTAGATCACCAGATAGGGCAAGGTGATGGCCCTGGCGAGGGTCAACACCAGTGACGCACTCAGAAGCAGGTTGACGTTCAAGGGGTAGTTTTTCAGCGTGGTCAGCATCCGAGCCTCAGTGCCAGGTTCATCGGCCATAGCTTACTGTTGAGTTGAATTCTGATTTAGGATGTTAATTACCAGTTTGGCTGACCTGAATTCACAAATGCGGGGCGTGCATGTTTTCTTCCGAACGCTTGAAAGGTATTGATGTGTTTGTGTGTGTCGCGGACTACGGCAGTTTTACCGCCGCTGCCGAGAAAATGAGCCTGACTGCCTCGGCCATCAGCAAAAGCATCGCGCGGCTCGAAACGCGCCTGGGCGCTCGACTGTTCCTGCGCACAACGCGGCGCTTGTCCCTCACCGAGGCCGGTGTGGCGTTTTACCGTACCTGTACGGGGGTGTTGGCTGACCTGGAGGAGGCCGAGCTGTCGCTGCGCGCCGAGCAAAGCGAGCCGCGTGGACGTGTGCGCATTGATCTGCCCAATGTGTTTGGGCGCGTCCGGGTGTTGCCGGTGCTGCTGCCTTTGCTGAAGGCTTTTCCGTCCTTGGTGCCGCACATTTCCTTCAGCGACGGGTTAGTGGACCCGTTCAAGGAGGGTGTGGATCTGGTGGTGCGTGTCGGTGGGGCGCAGGGCTGGCCAGACACGATCGAACAGCGTGTGCTCGCGCACGAATGGCATACGTTGTGTGCCTCGCCGGATTACTTGGCGAACCATGGCACCCCGACGTGCGAGCGTGAGCTTGAACGGCATCAGTGCCTCGCCTACGGCTGGGTGGACGGACGCGTCAGCCCCTGGAACTTCGCCGGTGAACAGGGCACTGCACGGCGTTGGCAGATGGCGCCGCACCTGGTGATCGGCAATGGCGATGGCTTGATGCAGGCTGCGTTGACCGGTTGTGGGATCGTGCAACTGCCGTCGTGGGTGGTCCGGCCATCGCTGGAGGAAGGCAAGCTGGTTGAGGTGCTGCCGCAGCTTGCCACCGAGGGGGCTGCGATCAGGCTGGCCTGGGTAAGGAATCGCCAGGCGTTGCCCAAGGTCAGTGTTGTGCTGGAAGCGTTGGTGGCGGGGCTGGGAGGGCGATAGCCACGACCCGTGCCCGCGCCACCCACGTGTGTTACTTGCGGTCCAGCCACACCGTCTGCGCGTTGCAGAACTCCCGCACGCCAAAGTGCGACAGCTCGCGGCCGAAACCACTCTTTTTCACGCCACCAAACGCCACCCGAGGGTCGGAAACGCTGAAGGCGTTGACGAAGATGCCGCCGGTTTCCAACTGATTGGCGATATCGCGCGCCTTGGCCGGGTCGGTGGTGAAGATGCTCGCGGTGAGGCCGAACTCGCTGTCATTCGCCAGCGCCACGGCGTGGTCGGCGTCGCGGGCGGTGATGATCGAAGCGACCGGGCCGAAGAGTTCCTGTTTGAACGAAGTCATCTGGTCGGTGACGTTACCCAGTACGGTCGGCTCGTAGTAATTACCGGCGCCGGGTACTTTATTGCCACCCAGCAGCAGGGTCGCGCCTTCTTCCAGGGTGGCCTGGACCTGGCCATGCAACTCGTCACGCAGGTCGAAGCGTGCCATCGGGCCGATGTAGGTGGTGGCTGACGTCGGGTCGCCCATCACCAAGGCACGGCTGGCTTCCAGGAATTTGGCGGTGAAGGCTTCCACTACGCCTTCCTCGATGATCAGGCGCTTGGCTGCGGCGCAGACTTGGCCGCTGTTCTGGAAACGACCGATCAGCGCGGCTTGCACGGCGGCGTCGAGGTCGGCGTCGTTGAGCACGATGAAGGGGTCGGAACCGCCCAGCTCCAGCACGCATTTTTTCAGCGCGGCACCGGCCTGAGAGCCGATGGCGACGCCGGCACGCACGCTGCCGGTGAGGGTGACGGCGGCGATGCGCGGGTCGGCAATGGCTTTGGACACGCCCTCGTTGGTCACGTTGACCACTTCAAACAGGCCATCGGCGAAACCGGCCTTCTGGAACGCCAACTGGATCAGATAGGCGCTGCCCATCACGTTCGGCGCATGTTTGAGCACGTAGGTGTTGCCGGCCAGCATCGTCGGTACGGCGCCGCGCAGCACTTGCCACACCGGGAAGTTCCACGGCATCACGGCGAAGATCGGGCCCAGCGGGCGGTATTCGATCTGCGCGCTGCCATTGTCTACCAGGGTCGGCTCAGGGGCGAGCATAGCCGGGCCGTGGGCGGCGTACCATTCGCTGAGTTGCGCGCATTTTTCGATTTCGGCACGGGCCTGGGCGATGGGTTTGCCCATTTCCAGGGTGATCATCTGCGCCATGTCTTCGGCTTGTTCACGCAGCGCGCTGGCCAGGCTCAGCAGCAACTCGGCGCGCTGGCTCACTGGTTGGCGGCGCCAGGCGCGGAAGGCGAGGGTGGAGCGGTCGAGGGCGGCGTCCAGTTGCTGCGCGGTTTCATACGGATAGCTGCCGACCGTTTCGCCGTTGGCCGGGTTGATCGAGAGGGCGTGGGTAGTCGCGTTCATGGCACCGTCCTGCTGAGTGAATTAAGTGGGGTTCAGCGTACGGGGCTATCTCTTTTCTGGAAACTGAATAATATTAAGCAATACGTTCACGATTGGAGAATGATTTGGACCTGGTGCAGCTGGAAATCTTCAAGGCCGTTGCCGAGCAAGGCAGCATCAGCGCCGCCGCGCAGTTGATTCATCGTGTGCCGTCGAACCTGACCACGCGCATCAAGCAACTGGAGCAGGATCTCGGTGTGGAGCTGTTCATTCGCGAGAAAAGCCGCCTGCGCCTGTCCCCGGCCGGGTGGAATTTCCTCGGTTATGCGCGGCGCATTCTCGACCTGGTGCAGGAAGCCCGCGCAACCGTGGCGGGCGAGGAGCCCCAGGGCGCGTTTGCCTTGGGTTCGCTGGAGAGCACGGCAGCGGTGCGTATCCCGGCTCTGCTGGCGGCGTACAACCAGAAACACACCAAGGTCGAGCTGGATCTGAGTACCGGGCCTTCAGGCACCATGATCGAAGGCGTGTTATCGGGGCGGCTTACAGCTGCGTTCGTCGACGGCCCGCTGTTGCACGCGACCCTGGAAGGCGTGGCGGTGTTTGAGGAAGAGATGGTGGTGATTGCGCCGCTGCATCACGCGCCGATCACCCGTGGGCAAGATGTGAATGGCGAGAGCATCTACACCTTTCGCTCCAACTGCTCGTACCGGCATCACCTGGAGCGCTGGTTTTCACAGGACGGCGCGGTGCCGGGCAAGATCTTCGAAATCGAGTCCTACCACGGCATGCTCGCCTGCGTCAGCGCCGGCGCGGGCCTGGCGCTGATGCCGCGCAGCATGCTCGACAGCATGCCGGGGTCGGCGGCGGTGAGCGTGTGGCCGCTGACGGACAACTTCCGGATCCTGCACACATGGCTGATTTGGCGGCGGGGGACGGTGTCGCAGAGTTTGAATAGTTTTGTGAGGTTGTTGGAGGAACGCAATCTAGTAGCGCAGTAATTCAAATGTGGGAGCTGGCTTGCCTGCGATGCTGGCACCTCGGTGTATGAGGCAAAACTGGTTGATGCTATCGCAGGCAAGCCAGCTCCCACATTTTGATCGTTTTCAGCCGCCAAATTGCAGGGTGCCCATCGCCAGCTTCGCCATCAGTGCGGTCGCACCCAATTGCACCAGCCACAGTGCCAGGCCGCCGAGGAACACACCCAGTGCCACTTGCAGCACCAGGCTCTTCTGGCGCTTGGGTTGCGGTGCGCGTGGGGCGTAGTCATGCAGTTCGTCGCGGTCGGCGCGCAGGTCCAGGTCGTCGTTTCTCATAGCATTCTCACAGCAAAGGGGCGGTCAAGGTTCAGTCTAGGGGCTGGAGACGAAAAAGGGGAAGCCATCGGCTTCCCCTTATGGTGCAACAGCTGCAGGTTTACAGCACCTGAACGATTGCCTTTGTGACTGCATCAATGTTCGACTGGTTCAACGCCGCCACACAGATACGCCCGGTATCCAGTGCGTAGATACCAAACTCGCTGCGCAAGCGGGTGACTTGCTCAACAGTCAGGCCGGAGTAGGAGAACATCCCACGCTGGCGGCCGACGAAGCTGAAGTCGTGGCCCGGAGCAGCCTTGGCCAGCTCGGCCACCATCTGCTCGCGCATGCCACGGATGCGCAGGCGCATTTCGGCCAGTTCGGCTTCCCACTGGGCGCGCAGTTCAGGGTTGTTCAGTACCGCTGCAACGATCGCCGCGCCGTGGGTCGGCGGGTTGGAGTAGTTAGTGCGGATCACGCGTTTGACCTGGGACAGGATGCGCGCGCTTTCTTCCTTGGAGTCGCCGACGATGGACAATGCGCCCACACGCTCGCCGTACAGGGAGAACGACTTGGAGAACGAGCTGGACACAAAGAAGGTCAGGCCCGATTCAGCGAACAGGCGCACGGCGGCGGCGTCTTCGTGGATGCCATCGCCAAAACCCTGATAGGCCATGTCGAGGAATGGCACCAGGTTCTTGGCCTTGATCACGTCCAGCACGTTCTGCCAGTCGGTCGGGGTCAGGTCGACGCCGGTCGGGTTGTGGCAGCAGGCGTGCAGCACCACGATGGACTGGGGTGGCAGGGCGTTGAGGTCTTCGAGCAGGCCGGCACGATTCACGTCGTGGGTGGCGGCGTCGTAGTAGCGGTAGTTCTGCACCGGGAAACCGGCGGTTTCGAATAGGGCGCGGTGGTTTTCCCAGCTCGGGTCGCTGATGGCCACGACGGCGTTTGGCAGCAACTGCTTGAGGAAGTCAGCACCCAGTTTCAGCGCGCCAGTGCCGCCTACCGCTTGCACGGTGGTAACGCGACCAGCGTTCAGCAGCGGCGATTCTGCGCCGAACAGCAGGGTTTGCACGGCCTTGTCGTAGGCCGCGATGCCGTCGATTGGCAAGTAGCCCCGGGCGGCGTGTTGCGCCACGCGAATGGCTTCCGCTTCGGCAACGGCACGCAAGAGTGGAATCTTCCCCTCCTCGTTGCAGTAAACGCCCACGCCAAGGTTGACCTTGGTGGTTCGTGTATCGGCGTTGAATGCTTCGTTGAGGCCCAGGATTGGATCGCGTGGTGCCATTTCGACAGCGGAGAACAGGCTCATTTTTGCGGCAGCTCTATGGGGGGTAGGAGGGACGTGTCGCGCTCCAGCCGAATGCACTAGAGCGGTGCACAAACGGGGAGTTAGTATAGAGACCATCACCGCCTGAGGCGACAGCCGAAACGGCTTTTCGGCCAAGTTTTTCGGTTTATTTGCTGACCGTTAGTCTTATTGCAACATTGATCGGTCAGGGCGCGTAGGGCGATTGCCTTGAAACCCGTCACATTCGCCACCACTTCTATGTCTATCATGGTTTTTTCCTACTATCCGCTCTGATTCTTCGCGGGTGGCGGTCTATTTCGTCCTCGACGGGTTTACAGTCCGGGGGTGACTACACGAGGTACGTTATGTCGGATTTCCAACTCGTCACCCGCTTTGAACCCGCTGGCGATCAGCCGGAAGCCATTCGCCAGATGGTCGAGGGCATTGAGGCCGGCCTGGCGCACCAGACGCTGCTCGGGGTGACCGGCTCGGGCAAGACCTTCAGCATTGCCAACGTGATCGCGCAGATCAACCGACCGACCCTGGTATTGGCGCCGAACAAGACCCTGGCCGCGCAGCTGTACGGCGAGTTCAAGGCGTTCTTCCCGAACAACGCGGTGGAGTACTTCGTTTCCTACTACGACTACTACCAGCCCGAAGCCTACGTGCCATCCTCCGATACCTTTATCGAGAAGGACGCGTCGATCAACGACCACATCGAGCAGATGCGGCTGTCGGCGACCAAGGCCTTGCTGGAGCGTAAGGACGCGATCATCGTCACTACCGTGTCGTGCATCTACGGCCTGGGCAGCCCGGAAACCTATCTGAAGATGGTGCTGCACGTCGATCGCGGCGACAAACTCGACCAGCGCGAACTGCTGCGTCGCTTGACCAGCCTGCAATACACCCGCAACGACATGGACTTTGCCCGCGCCACGTTCCGCGTGCGCGGCGATGTGATCGACATTTACCCGGCGGAATCCGACCTGGAAGCGATCCGTATCGAGTTGTTCGACGATGAAGTCGAGAGCCTGTCGGCCTTCGACCCATTGACCGGCGAGGTGATCCGCAAGCTGCCACGCTTCACCTTCTATCCGAAAAGCCACTACGTGACCCCGCGTGAAACCCTGATGGGTGCCATCGAAGGCATCAAGGTCGAGTTGGCCGAGCGTCTGGAGTACCTGCGCTCCAACAACAAACTGGTGGAAGCCCAGCGCCTGGAGCAACGTACCCGTTTCGACCTGGAGATGATCCTTGAGCTGGGTTACTGCAACGGTATCGAAAACTACTCACGCTACTTGTCGGGCCGTGAATCCGGTGCGCCGCCGCCGACGCTTTATGATTACCTGCCGCCTGATGCGCTGCTGGTGATCGACGAGTCCCACGTCAGCGTGCCGCAAGTGGGCGCGATGTATAAGGGCGACCGTTCGCGTAAAGAAACCCTGGTGGAGTACGGTTTCCGCCTGCCGTCGGCCCTGGATAACCGGCCGATGCGCTTTGATGAGTGGGAAGCCATCAGCCCGCAGACCATCTTTGTGTCCGCCACGCCGGGTAACTATGAGGCCGAGCATGCCGGCCGCGTGATCGAGCAGCTGGTGCGGCCGACCGGCCTGGTCGACCCGGAAATCGAAATCCGCCCGGCGCTGACCCAGGTCGACGACTTGCTCTCGGAAATCACCAAGCGTGTGGCTCTGGAGGAGCGGGTTTTGGTCACCACGCTGACCAAGCGCATGTCCGAAGACTTGACCGACTACCTGGCCGACCACGGCGTGCGCGTGCGCTACCTGCACTCGGACATCGACACCGTGGAGCGTGTGGAGATCATCCGCGACCTGCGCCTGGGCACCTTTGATGTGCTGGTGGGGATCAACCTGCTGCGTGAAGGCCTGGACATGCCGGAAGTGTCGTTGGTGGCGATTCTCGATGCGGACAAGGAGGGCTTCCTGCGCTCCGAACGCTCGCTGATCCAGACCATTGGCCGTGCGGCGCGCAACCTCAATGGCCGGGCAATTCTTTATGCGGACCGCATTACCGGCTCCATGGAGCGGGCGATTGGTGAGACGCAGCGCCGTCGCGACAAGCAGATCGCCTTCAACCTGGAAAATGGCATCACGCCCAAGGGCGTGTTCAAGGACGTTGCCGACATCATGGAAGGCGCCACCGTGCCGGGCTCGCGCAGCAAGAAGCGTAAGGGCATGGCCAAGGCCGCCGAGGAAAGCGCCAAGTACGAGAACGAACTGCGCTCGCCGAGCGAGATCACCAAGCGCATCCGCCAGTTGGAAGAGAAGATGTACCAGTTGGCGCGGGACCTGGAGTTCGAGGCGGCGGCGCAGACGCGGGACGAGATTGGCAAGTTGCGGGAGCGGTTGCTGGCGGTGTGAGGCTGGAGCCCGGGTGCTCCAGGCTGTTACCATTCGCCCCTTGTTTCAATTTTCAGTTTTATCGCCCATTCGAGACCTGCCATGACCACCGTCCGCACGCGCATCGCGCCATCGCCTACTGGGGATCCCCACGTCGGCACTGCTTACATCGCCTTGTTCAACTACTGCTTTGCCAAGCAGCACGGCGGTGAATTCATCCTGCGGATCGAAGACACCGATCAACTGCGTTCCACCCGCGAGTCGGAGCAGCAGATTTTCGATGCCCTGCGCTGGTTGGGCATTACCTGGGCCGAAGGCCCGGATGTCGGCGGCCCGCACGGCCCGTACCGCCAGAGCGAGCGCAGCGACATTTACAAGCAATACACCCAGCAACTGGTCGACATGGGCCATGCGTTCCCGTGCTTCTGCACCGCGGAAGAACTGGACCAGATGCGTGCTGAACAACAGGCCCGTGGCGAAACCCCGCGCTACGATGGCCGCGCGCTGCTGCTGTCGAAAGAAGAAGTGGCCCAGCGCCTGGCTGCTGGCGAGCCTCACGTGATCCGCATGAAGGTGCCGAGTGAAGGCGTGTGCGTGGTGCCGGACATGCTGCGCGGTGACGTCGAGATTCCGTGGGACCGCATGGACATGCAGGTGCTGATGAAGACCGACGGCCTGCCGACGTACTTCCTGGCTAACGTGGTGGATGACCACCTGATGGGCATCACCCACGTGCTGCGCGGGGAAGAATGGCTGCCATCGGCGCCGAAATTGATCCTGCTCTACGAATACTTCGGCTGGGAGCAACCGCAACTGTGCTACATGCCGCTGCTGCGTAACCCGGACAAGAGCAAGCTGTCCAAGCGCAAGAACCCGACTTCGGTGACGTTCTACGAGCGTATGGGCTTCATGCCGGAAGCGATGCTCAACTACCTGGGTCGTATGGGCTGGTCGATGCCGGACGAGCGCGAGAAGTTCTCGTTGCAGGAAATGGTCGATAACTTCGACCTGTCCCGCGTGTCCCTGGGCGGACCGATCTTCGACATCGAGAAGCTGTCGTGGCTCAACGGCCAGTGGTTGCGTGACCTGCCGGTGGAAGAATTCGCCAGCCGCGTGCAGCAGTGGGCGTTGAACCCTGAGTACATGATGAAGATCGCGCCGCTGGTGCAGGGCAGGGTGGAGACGTTCAGCCAGGTCGCGCCGTTGGCCAGCTTCTTCTTTGCCGGAGGCGTGAATCCGGATCCTAAGCTGTTCGAGTCCAAGAAACTCTCGGGTGACCAGGTTCGCCAATTGATGCAGTTGATCCTGTGGAAGCTGGAAAGCCTGCGCCAGTGGGAGAAGGATGCGATCACCGCGACGATCCAGGCGGTGGTGGAGTCCCTGGAATTGAAACTGCGCGATGCCATGCCACTGATGTTTGCCGCGATCACCGGGCAGGCCAGTTCGGTGTCGGTGCTCGATGCGATGGAAATTCTCGGTCCGGACCTGACGCGTTTCCGTCTGCGCCAAGCCCTTGATTTGCTTGGTGGTGTGTCGAAGAAAGAAAACAAAGAGTGGGAAAAGCTGCTGGGCGCTATCGCTTAAGCACGCGGTTGCAACGGCGAAACCCCGGTTTTCCGGGGTTTCGACGGTAAGTGATTGTTATCCCGGCAAAAAATTTTGGAAAATGTTGAAAATAAATTTGACACACTTCCAAAGCGCCATTAAGATTCGCCCCGTCCTCACCGATGAGGGGCTATAGCTCAGCTGGGAGAGCGCTTGCATGGCATGCAAGAGGTCAACGGTTCGATCCCGTTTAGCTCCACCAATTTACAGGTTCAAGGTCTGGCCACACCGTCCTTGAATCGATCAGTTCTCAGCGCTGATCAGTTGTACAGAAGGTTTTGTCCCCTTCGTCTAGTGGCCTAGGACACCGCCCTTTCACGGCGGTAACAGGGGTTCGAGTCCCCTAGGGGACGCCATTTTCAACAAGCAGTTCGCAAGGTCTGCTGCGTCGAGAGACGAAAAATTTGGGGCTATAGCTCAGCTGGGAGAGCGCTTGCATGGCATGCAAGAGGTCAACGGTTCGATCCCGTTTAGCTCCACCAATTTACAGTTCCAAGGTTCCGGCCACACCGTCCTTGGATCGATCAGTCTCAGCCTGATCAGTGTACAGAAGGTTTGTGTCCCCTTCGTCTAGTGGCCTAGGACACCGCCCTTTCACGGCGGTAACAGGGGTTCGAGTCCCCTAGGGGACGCCACGATTACCCGCTCTGCGGGATTTTTAAGGGTCATTCAATTATTGAATGGCCCTTTTGTTTGTCTGGCGTTTGGCCAAATCTTTCCTTCATCCCATTCTTCTCTTCTGACCAGCGGTCATGCCTGTGGCTTGCGAAATATTATTATGGTAATAATATTCAACCCATGAACATCGGAGGCAATGATGAGCGATAAAAAAGCGCAAACCCGCGAACGCATTCTGCAGGCCGCCAGCGCTGCGTTGATCCAGCGCGGTCCGGCCGAACCGAGTGTGGGTGAAGTCATGGGCGCGGCGGGGCTGACCGTCGGTGGTTTCTATGCGCATTTCGAAAGCAAGGACGCGCTGATGCTGGAGGCCTTCACCCAGTTGCTGGCCAAGCGTCGTGCGTCGATTGATGACATGGACGCCCAGTTGACCGGAGAGGAGCGCAGAAGCCTGGTGGCGGCGTTCTACCTGTCGCGCAAGCACCGTGACTCAACCGCCCAGGCCTGCCCGATTCCGGCGACTGTCGGCGAGATGAGCCGCCTGCCGGATGAGTTCCGCCAAGCGCTGAACGAACACTGCGAGCTGATGGCCGCGCAACTCGCCGCCAGTCCTGAAGACACCGATAAAGCCCTGGCCGACATGGCACTGATGATCGGTGGCCTGGCCTTGGCCCGAGCCTTGGGGCCGGGTGAGTTGTCTGACCGTGTGCTGCGCGCCGCCAAGTCGGCCGTGCGCTAGAAGAGGGCTGTCACGATGGGCACGTTAACCTGGATTCGTCGCTTCAATGGCACCCTGGGGCATCTGGCGCCGCAAACGGTGGCCAACAAGATGCGCCGTGCCTTCATGACGCCCCGCGACCTGCCGCCGCGTGATTGGGAGCTGCCGCTGCTGGCGCAATCGGAGCGCATCACCTTGCGTTTTGGTTTGTCCGCCTTGCGCTGGGGCCAAGGGCCGGCAGTGTTGCTGATGCACGGTTGGGAAGGGCGGCCCACTCAATTTGCCAGCCTGATCACGGCATTGGTCGATAACGGTTACTCAGTGATTGCGCTGGACGGTCCCGCCCATGGTCGTTCGCCAGGGCGTGAAGCCCATGTGCTGCTGTTCGCCCGTGCCATGCTCGAAGCGGCGGCTGAGTTGCCGCCACTGCACGCGGTGATTGGCCATTCCATGGGCGGCGCCAGTGCGATGCTGGCGGTGCAGTTGGGTTTGCGGACCGAGGCGTTGGTAAGCATCGCTGCGCCGTCTCGCTTCCTGGATGTGCTGCGCGGCTTCACCAAGATGGTCGGATTGCCGGCGCGGGCGCGCTCAGCCTTCATCCAGGAAGTCGAGCAAACGTTCGGCATGCCGCTCAAGCACTTGGATGTGGCCCACTACCAGATGAATCTCCCTGGCCTGATCGTGCATGCCGAAGACGATACTTTTGTCCCGGTCAAGGCCTCTCAGGCCATTCACGAAGCCTGGTTCGACAGCCGCCTGTTGCGCCTGGATCAGGGTGGGCATCAGAAAGTGCTGGCCGACCCTCGCGTAATCGACGCTGTGCTGGCGTTGCTCGCCGGCCGTCGTCTACAGGAGCGGCAAACCGCCTGATACACTGGCCCGGTTAAGTTAATCGACTGGGAGCAAGGCATGGGCTGGGATTTGGCAACGCCGTTTATCATCGATCTGCAGGTCGCCCCTGAAGACATCGACGGCCTGGGGCACGCCAACAACGCGGTGTACGTGTCCTGGCTGGAGCGCTGTGCCTGGCGCCATTCCCAGCGCTTGGGCCTGGACCTGACCGAATACCGCCGCCTGGACCGCGCCATGGCGGTGGTGCGCCATGAGATCGACTACCTGGCCGCCGGCTACGAGGGCGATGAACTGCAACTGGCCACCTGGATCGTCGACTGGGACCAGCGCCTGAAGATGACCCGGCGGTTCCAGCTGGTCCGCCCGCGTGATGGCACCACCCTGCTGCGTGCGCAAACCACCTTTGTCTGCATCGAACTCTCCACCGGCAAGCCCAAGCGTATGCCCGCTGAGTTTCTCGACGGTTATGGCCCCGCCCTGACAGGGGGTTAACGGTTGCTGTGGGAAACCCAGTAAACTGCGCCACGATTTTTGTTGAGTGTTTTCCATGCAAATTGCTTTGGCGCCCATGGAGGGGTTGGTCGACAACATCCTGCGGGACGTGCTGACCCGTGTCGGCGGTATTGACTGGTGCGTGACCGAGTTCATCCGCGTCAACGACCGCCTGCTCACCCCCGCGTATTTCCACAAGCTCGCCCCGGAACTGCTGCACGGCGCCCACACTGCTGCCGGCGTGCCGCTGCGCGTGCAATTGCTCGGCTCCGACCCGGTGTGCCTGGCGGAAAATGCGGCATTGGCCTGTGAACTCGGCTCGCAGGTCATCGACCTGAACTTCGGCTGCCCGGCCAAGACCGTCAATAAGTCCCGTGGCGGTGCGGTGCTGCTCAAGGAGCCCGAGCTGCTCAACCAGATCGTCGAACACGTGCGCCGCGCCGTGCCGGCCCACATTCCGGTCACCGCCAAGATGCGCCTGGGCTTCGACAGTCCGGATGGCGCCCTGGTCTGTGCTACGGCGCTGGCCGAGGGTGGCGCGGCGCATATCGTGGTGCATGCGCGCACCAAGACCGATGGCTACAAGCCGCCCGCCCACTGGGAGTGGATCCCGCGCGTACAGGATGTGGTCAAGGTGCCAGTCTTCGCCAATGGTGATATTTGGAGCGTTGAAGACTGGAAGCGCTGTCGCGAAGTGAGTGGCGCCGAAGACATCATGCTGGGCCGTGGCCTGGTAGCGCGGCCAGACCTGGCGCGTCAGATCGCCGCGGCGCGGGCGGGTGAGGAAGTCGTTGAGATGACCTGGGCAGACATGCAACCCATGCTTCAGGATTTCTGGACCCAATCGGTGGCGCAATTGACCGAGCGTCAGGCGCCGGGGCGTTTGAAGCAATGGCTGGCGATGCTCACCCGCAATTATCCGGAGGCGGTGGAGTTGTTTACGCTGATGCGTAGGGAAACCGATCTGGAGCAGGTCGGGCGTTTGCTGGGCATGCCCGCACAGCGTGAACAGCCGGCTGCACTGCAAGATTAGGTTTACATATATAGGTGTTTCATCTGTAGTTGCAAGGGGCGCCGAAAGGTGCCTTTTTTTTGTCTGAAAAATGCGTTTGGCATCACCACGCACTGCCTGGGCCGGCCTGATGTGTTTATTTGTTTTGGGTGTTTTATTCGTGTTGTTGCGAGATATATGCAAGGACGTATGAATGTTTGCCTCGGTTGATACTAATTTTTAATTTTTAATGTTCTTGGGGGGATGGTTAGGTACCTGCGTGCGCGCTGATTAACATGCTTTTTGTTTTTTATATAGCTTTGTTGTTTTCTTTAAGTTGCTTTGTTCATGGGGTGTTTCTTTACGTTTCCACTCTTGGGGGGTGTGAGGCGCGTACAGCCTGGATTTTCCTACGGACGTCCATAGGCAAAAGTCTCTGGTGGTTATTTGGTTTCCTTATATAAGTCTCGATTGTTCGGAACTCATCTCCGTTACGCCCCACGAATCTTGCGAGTTCGTTGAGCTCACTGTTGTTCCACACTTAATATCAATAATTGTCTCTCTCCTGCCAGTGCGGGGGTGGGCGCAGTTTTAGGAATAAAAAAATGTCTAATGTCTCGAACAAACAAATCCTGCCGATGAATACACATTATGCACAGCTTAATCAGTCTTCCGTGCAAGCTGATAAGTCGCTCGAAGTGTCTCCGTCTATGGACAGTATGAATAAGTTTCTTAAGGACAGTGGTCCGGCACCAAAAGCAAACAGTGTGCCGATGAATAAGGAGTCCCTGGAAAAGTTGTTTGCCATGTTTGAGTTCGTGGTCAATGCGATGCGTAGCATGCTCGCGGGAATGGGGGTGTTGACCCGCCAGCCCGGTGAACTTGATGCCCAGCCCCAAGTGAAGCCTGGTTTGGATACCAAGACGACCGTGCTGCCTGGCACCGATGCCAAGGTCGTTCCGGATGCGAAGGCGGAACACAAAGTTGCGCCGAGGACGGATACCAAGACGAACGTGCTGCCTGGTACTGATGCCAAGGTCGTTCCGGATGCGAAGGCAGAGCACAAAGTTGCGCCGGGGACGGATACCAAGACGACCGTGCTGCCAGGCACCGATGCCAAGGTCGTTCCGGATGCGAAGGCGGAGCACAAGGTTGCTCCCGAAGCGGATACCAAGACACTAGTGAAGCCGGGTCTGGAGGTTAAGGTCATGCCCGATGGTCGTACCCAGATGACCACGTCGCATGACGGCAAGCTCGATGCCCAGCCGGCAAGGCCTTCTCTCATCCGAGTGGATGATAAGAACAAGCTGTCGTCTGATGTGAACGTGACGGTGCAGGTCCAGAACTGTCATTGCCCGCATACAGGTGAGAAAGTTACGCCACAACCGCCAATAACGCCGGCGCTTGATACGAAGCCATCGCCACAACCGCCACTAATACCGGCGCTTGATAAGCAGCCATCGCCACAACCGCCAGTAACGCCGGGGCTTGATACGAACCCGTCGCCACAGCCTCCGGTCACTCCACCCACTCCAGACCTTACTTGCCCCGCACCTGATGACTTGATTGATGATTTCAGCGGCCACTCCCAAACGCGTTTCGACAACCATCGAGCTAACAGGCCCAGCCTCCGCTCACGTTTTTGAGCCCGTTATCTTGATGCGTTAAACATAAACGCTGGCTCCCTGGTCGTGACGGCCAGGGGGGCACTCAATGAGAGTTAAGCCATGATATCGATAAGCCATAACCGTGTTGCACCGCCAACTAATGAAACTTGCCGGGCACCAGACCTTTCAGTTCGTGCATCGCTTGATTCTGCACCAAGAGAAAATATTCGGACTGCAATACCTGTTCCTCACTCAGAGGTGAAGTCCAATAGTTTCAGTGATAACGCGGACACTTCCACCTTATTCAACATGCTGGGAGAACTGTTCAAGCAGTTTTTCACCCAATTGCAAAGCCTCCTGCGTGGCGACGTGCGTCCGGTTGAGCCTAAAAATAATGATGTACCTGTACGGCCGCGACGTGTGCAACCCACTCCCGATACGAAACCCACCGATAAACAAGGCGAACCCATTCCCGAGCTTTCCAATAAACCTAAAGGTTCTAAGCCCACTAATGTCTTCAGCGGTTTTCGTCAGGGCAAGAATGGTAACTGCGTAACGATCTCCGCAATCAAGGCGGCGATGGAAAAGTTTGGCCAAAGCCCTAAGGATATTTACAAGTCTGTCGAGAAAACCGCCAATGGATTTAAGGTCGTGATGCGTGATGACGTGACTGTAAAACTCAGCAAAGCGGAGTTGGAGCGTGCCATTCGCGGTTCAAACTTTGTCGGATTGGGTGATCCTGGAATGCTCAAGGATGCGCACTTCCTATTTGCATGTTCTGCCAAACGAGCGCAAAACGAGAATAACGACGGGTGGGCAGGTAGAAGTTTTGAAGCCGCCATAAGAAGCCTCAACGATGGTGAGGATGAGTGGGGGCCGGGAGAGGGCTTCAAACGTCTGGGGCTAAAGGATCATATGAAGCGCGTATCGGTGCGTGACTTTGCCGCTGACAACTCTTTGATTGGCATGGTCAACCGGCGCGGGCACTCAGTGGCTGTCGTGGATGGGCGTGAAGAATTCTATGGGCGCAAAAGCGGCCGGCCCACAGGTGGGGACGCCATTGCTTTGATTGACCGCAAAGTTTGATCAGGCATTTCTAGCGGATTCGTCCAACTTTTCAATAAAAGAGTGAACAGTATGAATACGTTTGCAATTGGATCTTTCGCGCGCTCAAATCCCTCGGCAGCTCAGGTGTCGAACAACTTGGACACCTCTCGCATCCCGGCGTTTGACGCGCCGGAGCGGAGTTTCGGCGAGCATTTCAACGCGAGCTCGCACAGCGCGGTCATCAAGTTGATGATGCTCACGTTTGGCCCGCATCCTACTGATTTATTCAATGATGTAAGGGGCAACCGCGAGGGTTATGACGTGACCATGAAAGATGGCTATCGATTGCATCTTTCCGGGCAGGAGTTGCAGCAGGCGGCTGCTGCATCGCGTTTTTCCGGCAATGAAAATGATGTACTGAACAGTGCCCATTTCGCGTTGGCTGCGTTCATCAAGCGCAAACAACTGAGCAGTGGCAATACGGCTGCCCCGCCAAGTTTCGAGGCTGCCTTGAATCAATCGCTGCAGGGTGAGACGACCTACAACATGCTCAAAGGCATGGGCTTGTCCGGCCATCTCCAGTACGTGCCCACTGCAACAGTTGTTGCCCAAAGACGATCGGGGGTTGCGGATAGCTATGACGCAGGGTCATCGCTGATTCACGCAGGCAAGGCGCATCAATTTGGTCGGGAGCGTTCTCCCGATCGAAGTTACATGTACACGTTGGTGAGCGACCGTGCGCCAAAGCCCCGCATTGCCCCTGCTCCCGAGCTGCCGACAGTCCTCCCCGACGTAGCCCCCCCCGATAAAAAAGTGCACCCCGAAGTTTCCGAGGTATTGCAGGGTTTCACCGCGACCGAGCGAAATTTCGGTGACGTATCTGAGATGAGCAGCTATGTCTCTGTGATCAAGATGATGATGCTCAGGTTCGGTCGTTCGCCCTCCGACATGTTTGAAAAGGTCGAGGTCGTTGAGAATGGGTACAGCGTCACTATGAAAGATGGTTTTGAAGTGAAGTTGTCAAAGGAGGAGTTGCGGCGCACTGCCGAAGCCTCCCGGTTTACCGGCCCTGACGCGCAAATGGTCGCCGATGCCAATTTCATGCTGGCAGCCTATGTCAAGCGCAAACAAGTTAATAGTAATGTCCCGTTTGATACGGCGTTATCGAGCTCCTTGCAGGGAGCACACGTTTACGGCCTCTTGAAGGGGATGGGGGTGATCGGCTTTTTGCGGATGGTGTCACCCGACAAACTGCTCGAACCTTACAGCGTCGGCGTCACCGATACCCATAGCTATGCAGGTGCATTGGTAGTGAATGGCATCAAACATAGCGGTAACAAGAAGGAGTCCGTCGGTAAAAGCTACGGCTACCAGCTGGCTGCGGACTTGCCTGTCAACCACAGCGCTAGGCCTGCGCAGTTCCCGGCTGCACCTGTCGGCGTCAAGCCCGACAATATCTGGAGCGGTTTCTATCAAGGTGTTGAGGGTAACTGCGTCACGGTGTCGGCCATCAAGGCAGCGATGATGAAGTACGGGCAACACCCTCTGGGGATCTTCAAGCGTGTCACCGAAACGCCCGAGGGTTTCACCCTCACCATGCGTGATGGTTGCACGGTGAGTCTCACTCACGCCGAGTTGGAAAGGGCGCGAGCGGCCGCCAACTTTCATGGCGAGGATAAAGGCCTGGTTGACGATGCTGTCTTCCTCTACGCGGCGAGTGCCAAGCGTGCCCAGCTGGAAAATCACGAATTTCGCGCGGGCGCCGGTTTCGACGCCGCCCTGAAAACGCTGAACGACGGTGAGGTTCCGGGTGATGCGTTACGCCGCCTCGGCCTGTACGCCTTTATCCGCTCCAGTAGCGTGCAGGAACTGGCATCAGGCGTGCCAGGCACCTTGGCGAACTTCGGGCATTCGGTGGTAGTGGTGGAGGGGGTCGTTGATGAATATGGCATCAAGCGCGAGTTGTCTGGTTCGCACTGGATGCAACAGGACTGTAACGCCTTGAAACTGGTTTAACCCCGGCCATCTCCTGCGAGCAAACGCTCCCGGAATCCGATCATAGGCAGTGGCCGGCTGTGCAAATACCCTTGGTACAAATGGCAACCCAGGCCCTGCAGGAACGCGAGTTGGTCCTGGGTTTCCACGCCTTCGGCAATCACCTCCAGGTTCAGGCTGCGGGCCATGGCGACAATGGCGCGGATGATCTCGGCATCGTTGGGATCATGGGTGGCGTCACGCACGAAGGATTGATCAATCTTCAGCGCATCCACCGGCAGACGTTTGAGGTAGGTGAGCGATGAATAGCCGGTGCCGAAGTCATCCATCGCAAAGCTCACGCCGAGTTTTTTCAGGCGGCGCATTTTGCTGATGGTGTCGTCCAGGTTCTGGATCACGATGCCCTCGGTGATTTCCAGTTTCAACAGGCTGAATGGCAATTCGTGCTGCTTGAGGCTGCGCTCCACCCGCTCCACGAAGTCGTTCTGGCGGAACTGCCGAGGGCTGATGTTCACGCACAGGCTGAAATTCAGCGGGTCGACCAGGCCTTCCCCGATCAACTGTTGGAAGGCCGCACAGGCTTCATCCAAGATCCAAGTGCCGACTTCAAGGATCAGGCCGCTGTCCTCCAGCACCTTGATGAATTCGGAAGGCGACTGCGCCCCCAGTTGCGGATGCTGCCAGCGCACCAGGGCCTCGGCGCCGACGATGCGGTTGCCGCGTGCATCCACCTGCGGTTGGTAATGCACACTGAACTCGCCACGCGACAGGGCCAGGCGCAGGTCGGTCTCCATGCGCAGGCGTTCGCTGGCGGTTTTCTGCATGCTGTTGTGGAACATCTGCGTGGTGTTGCGCCCGGAATCCTTGGCGCGGTACAGGGCGATATCGGCCCGCTTGAGCAAGTCCGCCGGCGTGGTGCCGTGGTCGGGAATCAGCGCCACGCCAATACTGGGCGTCACCTGCAGGCGATGGCCATCCAAGAACATCGGTTCCGAAAGCAGCTCGCGCAAGGTGTCAGCCAGTTCCTGTACCTGATTGCTGACTTCCAGGCGGGTGCCATCCAGGCCGCTGAGCAGCACCACGAACTCATCGCCACCCAGGCGCGCCACCGTGTCTTCCATGCGTACGCTGGCTTCCAGGCGTGCGGTGACGATCTTCAGCACCGTGTCGCCGACCGGATGGCCGAGGGAGTCGTTGATATGCTTGAAGTGGTCGAGGTCGAGGAACAGCAGCGCGCCGCGCAGGTTATGCCGCTTGAGCAGGGCGATCTGCTGGCTCAGGCGGTCCATCAACAAGGCGCGGTTGGGCAGGTTGGTCAGTGGGTCGTGGTAGGCCAGGTGACGGATCTGCGCCTGGGCGTTTTTCAGCAGGCTCACGTCCCGTGCGGTCAGCAGCAGGCACGGGGTTTCGTTGAGGGTGATGGGCTCGACCGAGACTTCCACCGCCAGCAACTCACCGCGTTTGTTGTGCCAGAGCATTTCAAGGTGATGGATGCGGCCCTTGATCTGCAATTCGGCCAGTAGCGCGGCACGCTGGTTCTCGTCGGCCCAGATGCCGATCTGGTAAAGGGTCAGGCCGATGGCTTCCTCGGCGCGATAACCGGTCAGGCGGCAGAAGCCGTCGTTGACCTCCACATAGCGGCCAGTGTCGCGCTCGGTGATGGAGATCGCGTCAGGGCTGGAATGGAAGGCCTTGGCGAATTTCTCTTCGCTGGCCTTGAGCGCGGCTTCCGAGCGTTGTTGCTGAGTGATGTCGCGCAAGGTGGTGACGATACACGGCTGGTCCCCCACTTTGATCAGCCTGCTGGAAATCACGCAGGTCAGTGCCTGACCATTCTTGTGATGCACCACGATCGCCACATTGCTCAGCGCCTGCTCGCGGATCACCCGCTCGATTCGCTGCAGGCGCTTGCTGGATTCGTCCCACAGGCCGATCTGCTCGGCGCTCTTGTCGATCACTTCGGCGGCCGTCCAGCCAAAAGTCTGGGTAAACGCGGGGTTGATCTCGATAAACGCGCCGCTGTCCAGGCTGGTGACGCAGATCGGATCGGGGCTGGCCTGGAACAGGCTGGCGAATTTCTCTTCGGAGGCGGTCAGGCGTTGTTCGCGTTCGACCTGGTCGGTGATGTCGAGCAAGGTGCCGGCCATGCGCAGCGGCGCGCCGTGTTCATCGCGGTACAGGCGCGCGCGGCTTTCGAGGTAGCGTGAGCTGCCGTCTTCCATGGGCACGCGGTAAGTCAGTTGGTAGTTGCCGGCCGGGCCCTCACGCAGAGTGCGGTAGGCGTTGCGCATGCTTTCGCGCTCGTCATCGGGCATGCCTTCGAAGAAAGCGTCGAAGGATTCATGGAAGGGTTCCGGCGGCAGGCCGTGCAATTGGGCGGCGCGGGCCGAGCCATAGAGCATGCCGGTGGGGATGTGCCAGTCCCAGGTGCCCAGTTGCGCCGAGTCCAACGCCAGGTCGAGGCGTTCCTGGCTGTCCTTGAGGGCTTGCTCGGCGTTTTTGCGCTCGGTGGTGTCCAGAAACGTGCTGATCAGGTAGGCCTCGCCCTCCAGCTCGACCTTTTGCGCGCTGAGGGTGCCGTCGTGGATCTGGCCGTTGCTGGCGCAAAACTGCACCTCCATGGTGATGGGCTCGCCCATGCGCTGCGTAGCCTTCACCAACTGCGCACGTTGCTCCGGGTGACGCCACAGACCCAGGTCCAGGGTGGTGCGGCCGATGGCGTCGGCGAGCGGCCAGCCGAACAGCATTTCGAAGTATTGGTTGGCCTCGCTGATCAGCCCGTCGGCCTGGCGGGTCAGCAGGACCATGTTCGGGCACAGGTGGAACAACGTGGCGAAGCGTTTTTCGGAGTGACTGAGGGCGTACTCCCGTTCGCGCTGGCGGGTGGTCTCGCGGATCACTCCGATCATGCGGCGCCGGCCGGCTTTGTCGGGTGCCAGGCTGCCATTGATCTCCAGCCAGTGGTGAGTGCCGTCCGGCCACTGGATGTGGTGATGCATGGCCTGTTCGAACGGCTCGCCCGCCAGTACGGCATGAAAGGCCCGCACCACACGGGCGCGATCCTCTGGCGCGAGCAGGTCGAGGTAATCCAGATCCTTGGGCAGCGGCTGGCGCGGATCAAAACCGAACAGTGCCTGGGTGCCGCGCGACCAGCTTATTCTGCCGGTGTCGATCTCCCAACTCCACGCACCCAGCCGGGCAGCATTGAGCGCTGCCAGCAATTGCGGAGCGTTGTCCCAGCTTTGTTCCGCCGCTTGAGGGTCAAGGGCGTAGATGCGGGGCAAGGGTGGCACGGAATCGACGGGGTTGCGCATTATCAAAGGGCCTTGGCTCAATGGGCGTAAGGCGCGGTTCAGTTCAGACCTTGAGGCCGCACAGTTTCATGCCGGGGTCCCTGGCAGATCGACTTGTGCATCCAATAGGCTCATGAAAGCCCGCGCAGCATTCGACAGCGTCCTTTCGGTGTGCACGATATAGCCTAGCTGGCGACTGAGCTGTATGCCCGGCAAAGAGATACTTGCCACCTGATCATCGAGCATGGTGCGTGGCAACACGCTCCAGGCCAGGCCGATGGACACCATCATCTTGATGGTTTCCAGGTAGTTAGTGCTCATCGCGATGTTCGGCGTGAGGCCCTGGGCCTCGAACAACCGGCTGACGATATGGTGGGTAAAGGTGTTGCCACCGGGGAAAACCGCCGGGTGGCCGGCAATATCGGCCAGGCTGATGCGTCCGTTGCTGATCAGGCTGTGCTCCGGCGCCACCACGAAATCCAGCGGGTCGTCCCAGACTGGGGTGGCGCGCACCAGGTTGTGAGGATCGGGCGCCAGCGTGATCACCGCCACTTCGGCGCGGCCATGGAGGATTTCTTCGTAGGCCACTTCCGAATCGAGGAACTGAATATCCAGCGCCACATTCGGGTATTCCCGGGTAAAAGTGCGCAGCACCGGCGGCAAGCGATGCAGGCCGATGTGGTGGCTGGTGGCCAGGGTCAGGCGGCCGCTGACTTCGCCGGTCAGGTTGGTCAGGGCGCGACGCGTGTCGTCCAGCACGTTGAGAATCTGATAAGCGCGTGGCAGCAAGGCCCGTCCAGCCTCGGTCAGACCGACTTCCCGACCCAGGCGATCGAACAAGCGCACCTTCAATTGTTGCTCCAGGCCGGCAATACGCTTGCTGATGGCCGGTTGGGTCAGGTGCAGGCGTTCACCGGCGCCGGAGAAGCTGCCGGTCTCGGCGATGGCAATAAAGGCGTTGAGGTTGGCCAAGTCCATTGTGGTATTCCAGTTGGTAATCCAAAGCATAAAAAATATGAATTTGAGTTATTTAATGTAGCGCCATACCATCAGCCTCACAAGCCAAAGGGTTATTGAAAAGCCCGGCATAGAGAACACCGCTGATGAGGACCGACTGATGGCCGGCAAAACGCTTTACGACAAGCTTTGGGATTCCCATGAAGTGAAACGGCGCGACGATGGCTCGTCGCTGATCTATATCGACCGTCACATCATCCATGAAGTGACCTCGCCCCAAGCGTTCGAAGGCCTGCGTCTGGCCGGGCGCAAGCCCTGGCGCGTCGACTCCATCATCGCCACTCCTGACCACAACGTGCCCACCACCCCTGAGCGCAAGGGCGGCATCGAAGCCATTGCCGACCAGGTGTCGCGTTTGCAGGTACAGACCCTCGACGACTACTGCGACGAATATGGCATTACCGAGTTCAAGATGAATGACGTACGTCAAGGCATCGTGCACGTGATCGGCCCGGAGCAGGGCGCCACCTTGCCGGGCATGACCGTGGTCTGCGGTGATTCGCACACCTCCACCCACGGTGCCTTTGGCGCCTTGGCCCATGGCATCGGCACGTCCGAGGTGGAACATGTGTTCGCCACCCAGTGCCTGGTCGCCAAGAAGATGAAGAACATGCTGGTTCGCGTTGAGGGCAAATTGCCGTTCGGTGTGACCGCTAAAGACATCGTCCTCGCCGTGATCGGCAAGATCGGCACCGCCGGCGGTAACGGCCATGCCATCGAGTTCGCCGGCAGCGCCATTCGCGACCTGTCCATCGAAGGCCGCATGACCATCTGCAACATGTCCATCGAAGCCGGTGCCCGCGTCGGCATGGTGGCGGCGGACGAAAAGACCGTTGAATACGTCAAGGGTCGTCCTTTCGCTCCGGCAGGCGCGGATTGGGACGCTGCGGTAGAAGCCTGGAAAGACCTGGTCTCCGACGCCGATGCGGTGTTCGACACCGTGGTCGAACTCGACGCTGCTCAGATCAAGCCACAAGTCAGCTGGGGCACTTCGCCGGAAATGGTCCTGGCCGTTGACCAGAACGTGCCGGACCCGGCCAAAGAGGCCGACCTGGTCAAGCGTGGTTCCATCGAGCGCGCCTTGAAGTACATGGGTTTGCAGGCCAACCAGGCGATCACCGATATCCAGTTGGATCGCGTGTTCATTGGTTCCTGCACCAACTCGCGGATCGAAGACCTGCGTGCTGCGGCGGTGATCGCCAAGGGCCGCAAAGTGGCGTCGACCATCAAGCAAGCCATCGTGGTGCCGGGTTCTGGCCTGGTCAAAGCGCAAGCCGAAGCCGAAGGCCTCGACAAGATCTTCCTTGAAGCCGGTTTTGAATGGCGTGAGCCAGGCTGCTCGATGTGCCTGGCGATGAACCCGGACCGTTTGGAATCGGGCGAGCATTGCGCGTCCACCTCCAACCGTAACTTCGAAGGGCGTCAGGGCGCGGGTGGGCGTACCCACTTGGTCAGCCCGGCCATGGCCGCTGCGGCGGCCGTCAACGGTCGTTTCATCGACGTTCGCGAATTGATCTGAGGAATACCCGATGCGTGCTTTTACTCAACACACCGGCCTTGTCGCCCCTTTGGATCGCGCCAACGTCGACACCGACCAGATCATCCCCAAGCAGTTCTTGAAGTCGATCAAGCGCACCGGCTTCGGCCCGAACCTGTTCGACGAGTGGCGCTACCTGGACGTGGGCTACGCCTACCAGGACAACTCCAAGCGCCCGCTGAACAAGGACTTCGTGCTCAACGCCGACCGTTACCAAGGCGCGAGCGTATTGCTGGCTCGCGAGAACTTCGGTTGCGGTTCCAGCCGTGAACACGCGCCGTGGGCCCTGGAAGAATATGGTTTTCGCAGCATCATCGCGCCGAGCTACGCCGACATCTTCTTCAACAACAGCTTCAAGAACGGCCTGTTGCCGATCATCTTGACCGACGAGGAAGTCGACGAGCTGTTCAAGCAGGTGGAAGCCGAAGAGGGCTACCAGCTGACCGTCGACCTGGCCGCGCAAACCGTGACCCGTCCAGACGGCAAGGTGTATCACTTTGAAGTGGATGCGTTCCGTAAGCACTGCCTGATCAACGGCCTGGACGACATCGGCCTGACCTTGCAGGACGGCGATGCGATTGCCGCGTTTGAAGCCAAGCACCGGGCGAGCCAGCCTTGGTTGTTTCGCGATGCCTGATTGGCGGTAACCGTGCGGGCCCCAGCGCGGGCAAGCCCGACTCCCACATTGGACTGCAGTCCAACTGTGGGAGCTGGCTTGCCTGCGATAGCGCCCGTACAGCCACCCCAAAACCCAAGGAAACCACCATGACCACCACCGCCCACACCCAAGTCGTGCAAAAACAATTCGGCGAGCAAGCCTCCGCCTACCTGAGCAGTGCCGTGCACGCCCAAGGCACCGAATTCGCGCTGCTCCAGGCCGAACTGGCCGGGCAGGGCGCTGCACGACTGCTGGATCTGGGCTGCGGCGCCGGTCATGTCAGTTTCCATGTGGCGCCACTGGTCAAAGAAGTCGTCGCCTACGACCTGTCGCAGCAGATGCTCGACGTAGTCGCCGCTGCGGCGACAGATCGGGGTCTGGGTAACATCCGCACCGTCCACGGCGCCGCTGAGCGCCTGCCGTTCGCCGATGGCGAGTTCGACTTCGTGTTCAGCCGTTACTCGGCCCATCATTGGAGCGACCTCGGCCTGGCCCTGCGTGAAGTGCGCCGCGTGCTCAAACCGGGTGGTGTGGCCGCGTTCGTCGACGTCTTGTCACCGGGCAGCCCGCTGTTGGACACTTACCTGCAAACCGTCGAAGTGCTGCGCGACACCAGCCACGTGCGCGATTACGCCGCCGCCGAATGGATGCAGCAGCTCAGCGAATCCGGCTTGCATGTGCGCACCAGCAGTCGCCAGCGTCTGCGCCTGGAATACACCTCGTGGGTCGAGCGCATGCGCACGCCAGAAGTACTGCGCGCTGCCATCCTTGAGCTGCAAAAGGCGATGGGCCAGGAAGTGCGCGATTATTACGAAATTCAGGCCGACGGCACCTTCAGCACCGACGTGCTGGTGGTCTTCGCTGAACGCTGATTGATTTTTCCCGACCTGCCCACGGGCGGGTCGCTTGATGAAATGAGGAACGCATGAGCAAGCAGATTCTGATTCTCCCTGGCGACGGTATTGGTCCGGAAATCATGGCCGAAGCGGTCAAGGTGCTGGAACTCGCCAACAGCAAGTACAGCCTGGGTTTCGAGCTGAGCCACGACGTGATCGGCGGCGCCGCCATCGATAAGCATGGCGTACCGCTGGCCGATGAGACCCTGGACCGTGCGCGTGCGGCCGACGCCGTACTGCTCGGCGCCGTGGGCGGCCCGAAGTGGGACAAGATCGAACGTGACATCCGCCCTGAGCGCGGCCTGCTGAAAATCCGTGCCCAACTGGGCCTGTTCGGCAACCTGCGCCCGGCGATCCTCTACCCGCAACTGGCCGATGCGTCGAGCCTCAAGCCGGAAGTAGTAGCGGGCCTGGATATCCTCATCGTGCGCGAGCTGACCGGTGGTATCTACTTCGGCTCGCCACGTGGCGTGCGTGAGCTGGAAAATGGCGAGCGCCAGGCCTACGACACCCTGCCGTACAGCGAGAGCGAAATCCGCCGTATCGCCCGTGTCGGCTTCGACATGGCCCGTGTGCGTGGCAAGAAGGTCTGCTCGGTGGACAAGGCCAACGTCTTGGCTTCCAGCCAGCTGTGGCGTGAAATCGTCGAAGAAGTGGCCAAGGACTACCCGGACGTCGAATTGAGCCACATGTACGTCGATAACGCGGCCATGCAACTGGTGCGTGCACCCAAGCAGTTTGACGTGATCGTCACCGACAACCTGTTCGGCGACATCCTGTCCGACCAGGCGTCGATGCTCACGGGTTCCATCGGCATGCTGCCGTCGGCGTCCCTGGACACCAACAACAAGGGCATGTACGAGCCTTGCCATGGTTCGGCGCCGGACATCGCGGGCCAGGGCATTGCCAACCCGTTGGCGACGATTTTGTCGGTCTCGATGATGCTGCGTTACAGCTTCAACCTGGCGGACGCGGCGGACGCGATCGAGAAGGCCGTGAGCCTGGTTCTGGACCAGGGCTTGCGCACCGGCGACATCTGGTCGCAGGGTTGCACCAAGGTCGGTACGCAAGAAATGGGCGACGCAGTAGTCGCCGCGCTGCGGAATCTGTAATCTCTCGGGCCCGCTTGCAGTTGTTGCTGCAAGGCGGCCCACTTTTTAACAAGGTGTAGTTGCGATGAAACGTGTAGGTCTGATCGGTTGGCGCGGTATGGTCGGTTCCGTGCTCATGCAGCGGATGCTGGAAGAGCAGGATTTCGATCTTATTGAGCCGGTGTTTTTCACCACTTCGAACGTTGGTGGCCAAGGGCCGTCCGTGGGTAAGGATATTGCCCCGCTCAAGGACGCCTACAACATTGAAGAGCTGAAAACCCTCGACGTGATTCTGACCTGTCAGGGTGGCGACTACACCAGCGAAGTCTTCCCGAAGCTGCGTGAAGCCGGCTGGCAGGGTTACTGGATCGACGCCGCGTCGAGCCTGCGTATGCAGGACGATGCCGTGATCATCCTCGACCCGGTGAACCGCAAGGTCATCGACCAGCAGTTGGACGCGGGCACCAAGAACTACGTCGGCGGCAACTGCACCGTCAGCCTGATGCTGATGGGCCTGGGTGGCCTGTTCGAAGCCGGCCTGGTCGAGTGGATGAGCGCCATGACCTATCAGGCGGCCTCCGGTGCCGGCGCGCAGAACATGCGTGAGCTGATCAAACAGATGGGCGCAACCCACGCCGCTGTCGCCGATCAACTGGCCGACCCGGCCAGCGCGATCCTCGACATCGACCGCCGTGTGGCCGAAGCTATGCGCAGCGACGCCTACCCGACCGAGAACTTCGGCGTGCCATTGGCTGGCAGCCTGATCCCGTGGATCGACAAAGAGCTGCCGAACGGCCAGAGCCGTGAAGAGTGGAAGGCCCAGGCCGAGACCAACAAGATCCTCGGTCGCTTCAAGAGCCCGATCCCGGTGGATGGCATCTGTGTGCGTATCGGCGCGATGCGCTGCCACAGCCAGGCGCTGACCATCAAGCTGAACAAAGACGTACCGATCAGTGATATCGAAGCCTTGATCAGCCAGCACAACCCTTGGGTCAAGCTGGTGCCGAACAACCGCGACATCAGCATGCAGGAGCTGAGCCCGACCAAGGTCACCGGCACCCTGAATGTACCGGTGGGCCGCCTGCGCAAGCTGAACATGGGCAGCCAGTTCCTCGGTGCGTTCACCGTAGGCGACCAACTGCTGTGGGGCGCGGCCGAACCGCTGCGCCGGATGCTGCGGATCTTGCTGGAGCGTTGATCGCTTTGATGTGTTGAAGAAACCCGCGCTCTGGTGACAGGCGCGGGTTTTTTATTGGCCTCACCCCCAGCCACCCGGTAAAGTGCCGCTCCCCCCGCAATGCCCGAGGCAGCCTCCATGACCCAGACCTTTGATATCGCCGTAATTGGCGCCACCGGCACCGTGGGTGAAACCCTGGTGCAGATCCTCGAAGAACTGGACTTCCCGGTGGGTACCCTGCATCTGCTGGCGGGCAGTAATTCCGCCGGCGCGTCGGTGCCGTTTCGTGGCAAGAACGTGCGGGTGAGGGAAGTCGATGAGTTTGACTTCGGCAAAGCACAGCTGGCGTTCTTTGCAGCGGGGCCGGCGGTGACCTTGAGTTTCGCGCCGCGTGCCACGGCGGCGGGCTGCTCGGTGATCGACTTGTCCGGCGCGTTGTCGGCCGAACAGGCACCGCGCGTGGTGCCGGAAGCCAATGCCCATGTGCTCGACGGCTTGGAAAAACCCTTCCGGCTCGGCAGCCCAAGCCCGTCGGCGACCCATTTGGCGGTAGTCCTGGCGCCATTGCGCAGTCTGTTGGATATCCAGCGCGTGAGCGTTACCGCCAACCTGGCGATGTCGTCCCAGGGGCGTGAAGCCGTCAGCGAACTGGCCCGGCAAACCGCCGAGTTGCTGAATATGCGCCCGCTGGAGCCCACGTTCTTTGATCGGCAGGTTGCTTTCAATCTTTTGGCACAAGTCGGCAAGCCGGACGCCCAAGGTCATACTGATCTGGAGAAAAGGCTGATACACGAATTGCGTGCAGTGCTGGAAACTCCATTGCTAAAGATTTCCGCAACCTGTGTTCAAGCCCCTGTGTTTTTTGGCGATAGCCTGACTGTGTCTCTGCAACTGGGCGCACCGGTCGACCTCGCCGCCGTGAACCGCCTGCTCGACGCAGCGACAGGAATAGAGCTTGTGGAGGAGGGGGACTACCCAACGGCGGTGGGCGACGCGGTAGGCCAGGACGTGATCTATGTAGGACGGGTTCGCGCAGGTGTGGATGACCCGGCGGAACTAAATCTGTGGCTGACGTCAGATAACGTACGCAAAGGCGCCGCACTGAACGCCGTGCAGCTGGCGCAGTTGTTGATAAAAGGCCTTGCGTAAAAGATACTTGGCGGCAATTTGTAGATTGATTCTATCCAAGCGCTATGCTTGGCCCCAGGCAGGAAAAGTTGCGCGTCGGTGACCTATCGGCTCGCCATGCCTTATGGCAGCGGTTACCAACCTTCTCGCAGGCCGGGGAGTGTTCAAACAAAGGATGAGGCTATGGTTCAAGTTCGCAAACTGGTGTTAGCAATAGCGGCCGCCTCGGCGCTGTCCTCCGGTATGGCGCAGGCGCTGCAGCTGGGGGAGATGACCCTCAAGTCGAAGTTGAACCAGCCGTTGGCGGTGGAAATCGAATTGCTCGATGTCGGTGGCCTCACGGCTTCCGAGATCACGCCGAGCCTCGCTTCGTCCCAAGCCTTTGTGGATGCCGGCGTTGATCGCCAGGCGTTCCTCGATGACCTGACGTTTACCCCGGTGATCAATCCTAATGGCCGCAGTGTGGTGCGTGTCACCTCCAGCAAGCCGTTGCCCGATTCCTACGTACGTTTCCTGCTGCAAGTGCAATGGCCCAATGGCCGTTTGATGCGCGACTACAGCGTGTTGCTCGACCCGGCCAAATTCGACCAGCCTGCTCCGACGACCGCCGCGCCAGCCCCGCGCCTGGCGGCACCGGCCAGCAGCGCGCCGGCCGCGAGCAAGCCGGCGCAGCACACCACCACCTCCCGCGACACCTTGTGGGAAATTGCCGCGAAGAACCGCAATGGCGGCTCGGTACAGCAGACCATGCTGGCGATCCAGGCGCTGAATCCTGACGCGTTTATCGACGGCAACATCAACCGTTTGAAGACCGGCCAGGTCCTGCGCCTGCCTGATCCCGTACAAAGCACCGCGCTGCCGCAACCCCAGGCGATCGCCGAAGTCAGTGCGCAGAATGCCGCCTGGCGCCAAGGCCGACGCGCCGCCACCAACCCGACGGCGGGCAAGCAGCAACTGGACGCGACCAAGCGCACCCAGGCCGGCAATGCCCCGGCGAGCACTAACGCCAAGGACAACTTGAGCCTGGTTTCTGCCGAAGCGGCCAAGAAGGGGGCCAAGGGCAAGGCGGGCGATAGTGCGGGGTTGAGCGACAAACTGGCGATGACCCAGGAGCAACTGGACACCACCCGTCGCGACAACGAAGAACTCAAAAGCCGCGCAGCAGACCTGCAAAGCCAGTTGGACAAGTTGCAGAAACTGATTCAACTGAAAAACGATCAGCTCGCGCGTCTGCAGGCTGAGAAGGGCGCCCCGACAGCTCCGGCCACGGCGGCAATGCCTGCGCAGTTGGCGGGTGAGCCTGCGGCCGCAGCGGCAGCGCCCGACGTAGCCGCAGCGATCCCTGCACCGGCCGCGCCAGTGCCTGAGCCGGTCAAGGCGGATGCAACGCCTGCCGCCAACGAGGGCAAATTCAACGACCTGCTGACCAACCCTATCGTTCTCTGGGTGATCGGCGGCGCTGCAGCGTTGTTGGCGTTTTTGCTCCTGCTGCTGGGGATACGCCATCGCAACGCCCGTCGCGAAGAGGAAAAACACCTGCGCATGGCGCGGGCCCTGGCGGAAGAGCCAGTATTCACCTCGAACATCGACCAGGACTTGCCGCCAGACAGCTTCGAAGGCCTGGAAGTGCCGCCGCCAAACGTCAAGCTGGCCGCCGCCCCGGTGCCAGCCCCTGCGGTTGAGCCAGCAGTTGCCGTGCCGACCGTCGCTTCCGTGCTGGCGCCTCTGGCGGTTGCCGTGGCCCCGGCGAACTCCAGCGATGCGCTGGCCCAAGCCCAGTCTCTCGTCGACCGTGGTCACCTGAACCAGGCTGCCGACGTGCTGGAGCAGGCGATCAAGCAGGAGCCCAAACGCAGCGACCTGCGTTTGAAGCTGATGGAAGTCTACGGTCTGCAAAACGACAAGGACGGCTTCGTGACCCAGGAGCGCCAATTGGTGGCCAATGGTGACAACCATGCCCAGGTCGAGCAGCTCAAGAGTCGCTTCCCGGCCATGGCCGTGCTGGCGGCGGGTGTCAGTGCGGCAGTGGCCGCAGCTGCCTTGGACGCTCAATACGTCAAGGATTTGCTGGAAGACAAGCCAGCGCCTGCGCCTTCGGAGCCCGAGGCGTTCGACACCGATTTCGACCTGAGCCTGGACGATCTGGAAGAAGCCTCTCCAGCGGTGGTCAAGGACGACCAGCAGACCTTCGAATCGCTCCTGCAGCAGCAGACTGAAGCCCAGGCTGCGCCGGATGACCTGTCGGACTTCGATCTGGACCTGCAGTTGGATGCTCCGGCGTCGACGCAATCCGATGACGACTTCCTCTCTGGCCTGGAAGAGCAGATGAAGGATGTGCCGGCCGTCGAGCCGCCCACCCTGACTCCGGCGGCGCTGGATGACTTCGACCTGCCGGAAGATTTCGACCTGTCCCTGGCCGATGAGCCGGAAGTAACGGCCAAGCCTGATGCATTTGCGTCCGAATTGGACGATGTCAACGCCGAGCTGGACCGTTTGTCCCAGAGCCTGGAGCATCCGCCCATCGAGCCTTCCTTCACCGCAGAAGATGCGGCGAAGGGCGACGATGAGCCGGAATTCGACTTCCTCTCCGGCACAGACGAGGTGGCCACCAAGCTCGACCTGGCCCAGGCGTATATCGACATGGGCGATGCGGACGGTGCGCGGGACATCCTCACCGAAGTGCTGACTGAAGGCGACGAGACTCAGCGCGGCGAGGCCAAGGAAATGCTCGGTCGACTGGCCTGACCGCCAATCGTCAACGCAGCGGCGACCTTCGGGTCGCCGTTTTGCTTTTGTGGGCACCCGCACAAATCGGCATAATGGCCGTCTTTGCGCAACTCATCAGGCTCTCAGTTCTTGGCAAATATAGATAACGCGGCCGCCGAAATGGCGGCCGCAGGCTTTTACCGCATCGCCCTGGGCGTGGAATACAAAGGCTCGCGCTATCGCGGCTGGCAGCGTCAGGCGTCCGGCGTACTGACGGTGCAGGAAACCCTGGAGAAAGCACTGTCGAAAGTCGCTGATTCGCCAGTGTCGCTGATGTGCGCCGGGCGCACCGATGCAGGCGTGCACGCCTGTGGCCAGGTGGTGCACTTCGACACCCAGGCTGAGCGGTCCATGAAGGCCTGGGTGATGGGCGCTAATATCAATTTGCCCCACGACGTTAGCGTCAGTTGGGCCAAGCTCATGCCGGCGCATTTTCATGCGCGCTTCAAGGCCATCGCCCGGCGTTATCGCTATGTGATCTACAACGACCAGATCCGCCCTGCGCACCTCAACGAAGAAATCACCTGGAACCACCGCCCGCTCGACGCCGAGCGCATGGCCGAGGCCGCGCAGCATCTGGTGGGTGTGCATGATTTCAGCGCCTTCCGTGCCGGCCAGTGCCAGGCCAAGTCGCCGATCAAGGAGGTCCATCATTTGCGGGTGACCCGTCACGGCAAGATGATCGTGCTGGATATCCGTGCCGGTGCGTTCCTGCACCATATGGTTCGAAACATTGCCGGGGTGCTGATGACCATCGGCACCGGCGAGCGCCCGGTGGAGTGGGCCAAGGAAGTGCTGGAAAGCCGTGTCCGCCGTACGGGCGGGGTCACGGCGCATCCGTTCGGCCTGTACCTGGTGGATGTGGAGTACCGCGACGAGTTCGAATTGCCGGAACGTTTCATCGGGCCGCACTTCCTCACAGGTTTCAGCGAACTTGGCGGCTGACGCCCGGAAAAGCTTTTGTTACCATCCGGGACTTTCTCGGTCCAATCCCTGGGGTTTCCACGACATGTCAGCCGTTCGCAGCAAGATTTGCGGGATTACCCGCATAGAAGACGCGCTGGCGGCGGTCGAGGCGGGGGCGGATGCCATCGGTTTTGTGTTCTATGCCAAGAGCCCGCGGGCGGTGAATGTGTTGCAGGCGCGGGCGATCATCGCCGCCTTGCCGCCGTTCGTGACCACCGTGGGGTTGTTCGTCAACGCCAGTCGCTGCGAACTCAACGAAACCCTGGATGCCTTACCGCTGGATATGCTGCAGTTCCACGGCGACGAAACCCCGGACGAATGTGAGAGCTACCAGCGTCCGTACATCAAGGCGTTGCGCGTGAAGGCCGGGGATGACATCGCGGTAGCGTGTGCCGCCTATGTTGGGGCGCGTGGGATTCTGCTCGATACCTATGTCGAAGGCGTGCCCGGCGGCACCGGTGAAGCGTTTGATTGGTCGCTGATTCCTGCTGGCTTGAGCAAGCCGATCATCCTGGCCGGCGGGCTCAACCCCGGCAATGTCGGGTCGGCGATAGAGCAGGTGCGACCCTATGCCGTGGATGTCAGCGGCGGCGTGGAGCAGGGCAAGGGCATCAAGGATCACAGCAAGATTCGCGCATTCATGCAGGCCGTGCGCAACAGCAGTGACCGGATGTGACGGCTGGCAGTCTGCCGCCGTCCATAACTACCACTGTGTAAAACAGCCCGGTGCCGCCTGAGGGTGGCCTGGAAACGAAGTGGCAACCCTGCGCTGGCAGGTTGTCTGGAAGGCTGAGGAGGCATGCGGGAAAAGGCCGGTCGAACGTCTGACCCCGTCCAGCATGTGTCATCGCCACATATGAATTTAGCTCAAGGGCATACGCGGGGCTGTGTTCAAGCCACCGGTACTGGAGAAAGAAAGCATGAGCAACTGGTTAGTAGACAAACTGATCCCTTCGATCATGCGTTCCGAGGTGAAGAAAAGCTCGGTTCCTGAAGGTCTGTGGCACAAGTGCCCATCCTGCGACGCGGTGCTGTACCGTCCGGAGCTGGAAAAGACCCTGGACGTTTGCCCCAAGTGCAACCACCACATGCGTATCGGCGCTCGCGCCCGCATTGACATCTTCCTGGACGCCGAAGGCCGCAACGAGCTGGGCGCAGACCTGGAGCCGGTTGACCGTCTCAAGTTCCGCGACAGCAAGAAGTACAAGGACCGTCTGGTCGGCGCGCAGAAGCAGACAGGCGAGAAGGACGCGCTGATTTCCGTCAGCGGCAAACTGCTCGGTATGCCTGTCGTGGTGTCGGCGTTCGAGTTCTCCTTCATGGGCGGCTCCATGGGTGCCATCGTCGGTGAGCGCTTTGTTCGCGCCGCCAACTACGCCCTGGAAAACCGTTGCCCGATGATCTGCTTCGCCGCCTCCGGTGGTGCGCGCATGCAGGAAGCCCTGATCTCCCTGATGCAAATGGCCAAGACCTCTGCGGTACTGGCGCGTCTGCGCGAAGAAGGCATCCCGTTCATCTCCGTGCTGACCGACCCGGTCTACGGCGGCGTTTCCGCCAGCCTTGCAATGCTGGGTGATGTGATCGTCGGCGAGCCAAAGGCCCTGATCGGCTTTGCCGGCCCGCGTGTGATCGAGCAGACCGTACGTGAAAAACTGCCGGAAGGTTTCCAGCGTAGCGAATTCTTGCTGGAGCACGGTGCGATCGACTTGATCATTCCGCGCGGTGAACTGCGTCCACGCCTGGGCAACCTGCTGGCACAAATGATGGGCCTGCCGACGCCTGTGTACGTCGCGCCTAAAGTTGAACCGATTGTCGTGCCGCCGGTGCCTGCAAACCTATGACCCAACGTACCCTGGGCGAATGGCTCGCCTACCTTGAGCAGTTGCATCCGTCCGCCATCGACATGGGCCTGGAGCGCTCGCAACAGGTAGCGGCCCGCCTCGGGTTGGGCCGGCCGGCACCACGCGTGATCACGGTGACCGGCACCAACGGCAAGGGCTCTACCTGTGCCTTTGTCGCGGCGCTGCTGCAGGCCCAAGGGCTGAAAGTTGGCGTCTACAATTCCCCGCACCTGCTGCGTTACAACGAGCGGGTGCAGCTCAATGGTGTCGAAGCCACCGATGAGCAACTCTGCGAAGCCTTCGCTGCGCTCGATGCCGGTCGGGGCGAGATTTCCCTGACTTACTTCGAGATGGGCACCCTGGCGGCGTTCTGGCTGTTCGAGCGTGCGCGACTGGATGTGGTGGTGCTGGAGGTCGGCCTGGGCGGGCGTCTGGACACGGTCAACGTGGTAGATGCCGACCTGGCGTTGGTCACCAGTATTGGTGTGGACCACGCCGACTACCTGGGCAATACCCGCGAATCCGTGGCCTATGAAAAAGCCGGGATCTTCCGCCAGGGCAAGCCTGCGCTGTGCGGCGACCTGGATCCGCCGCACACCTTGCTCGACAAGGTGCGCGAGCTGGATTGCCCGTTTTTCCTGCGCGGTCGCGACTTCAATCTCGAAATTGGTGCGCAACACTGGCAATGGCGTGGGCACGATGCTCGCGGCCAGGCAGTAGAGCTGCGTGACTTGCCGCTGCTGAACCTGCCAATGGAAAACGCCGCGCTCGCGCTGCAGGCCTACCTGTTGCTGGACCTGCCGTGGAATGCCGAGCAGATTGCCGCCACCTTGCTATCGACCCGTGTGGTCGGGCGATTGGATCGTCGTGCGTTCCAATGGCAAGGCAAGCGCCTGAACCTGTTGCTGGACGTGGGGCATAACCCCCATGCGGCCGAGTACCTGGCACAACGCCTGTCGCGTACGCCGCCGGTCGGTCGTCGCCTTGCAGTCTTTGGCTTGCTGGCCGATAAGGACCTGGGCGGTGTGGTTGCACCCTTGCTGGGCAATGTCCAGGCGTGGGCCGTAGCGCCACTGGATACCTCGCGCAGCCGTCCGGCCGCCGAGCTGGAAGTGGCCTTGCAGAACCTTGGTGCGCCGGTGGCGTCGTATGCAAGCGTGACCGCTGCCCTTGAAGCACAGTGCGCCCTTGCCACCCCCGATGATGAGATTCTGTTGTTCGGGTCATTTTATTGTGTTGCCGAGGCGCTCGAGTGGTTGGCCCGGCGCTCCACGGAGGAAGCTGCACATGGCATTACTGGATAGCGCATACAAGCAGCGAATGGTCGGAGCCCTGGTTCTGGTGGCGTTGGCGGTGATTTTCCTGCCGATGTTGTTTTCGCGTCAGGACGAGGAGCGTCAAGTAGTCGTCGAAGCGCCGGCTGCCCCGCAGGCGCCGTCGGTGCCGCAAGTACAGGTTGAACCGGTGGTGGTGCCTGAGCCCCAGGCCTTGCCGGAAGAAGAGCCGGTGCCGAGCGATGCTGAGGTTGCGGCCCAGCAAGCGCCGTCGATGCCGGTTCAGCCGAGCGTGCCGGTGGTCAAGCCTGCGCCTGCACCGACCGTAGCGGCCAAGCCTGCCGCGCCTGCACCCGCACCGAAGCCGGTAGCGCCGCAACCTGCTGCACCGGGCAAGCCGGATGTGGGCCAGAGCCGTATTGATCCGAATGGCCTGCCGATCAGTTGGTCGATTCAAGTGGCCAGTCTGGGCAACCGCGAAGGCGCTGATGCTTTGCAGAAGAAGCTGCGTAGCCAAGGCTATAACGCGTATATCCGCAGCGCCGACGGCAAAAACCGCGTGTTTATCGGGCCGCTGATCGAGCGCGCCGAAGCGGATCGCCTGCGGGACTTGTTGGATCGCCAGCAGAACCTCAAGGGTTTTGTGACCCGTTTCCAGCCTGAGCGCGGCTAATACCGCCAGTCTCTGGTTGGAATGCAAGCCAAATGTGGGAGCTGGCTTGCCTGCGACAGTGGTGGGTCAGTCAACAGTGATGTTGAATGGGCCGGCCCCATCGCAGGCAAGCCAGCTCCCACAGTTGTTCCGGGGTGCGCTTGAAGTCGGATTCGCTCGCCCCAAACTATTGATTTGCAAAGCAGCCGTAATCACAGCTTACCGATAGCCCGACGCTCTGCTAAAATGCGCCGCCTTATCTGTCCGTAGGCTCAAACGTGCCATTTACCTGGGTTGACTGGGCGATTGTTGCAATCGTCGCCATCTCCGCTTTGATCAGTCTAAGCCGCGGCTTCGTAAAAGAAGCACTGTCGTTGCTGACTTGGATCATCGCAGGAGTCGTAGCCTGGATGTTCGGCGGTTCTTTGTCGGTCTACCTGGCCGGATACATCGAGACACCTTCGGCTCGCGTCATCGCGGGCTGCGCCATCATGTTCATCGCCACGCTGCTGGTGGGAGCAATGGTCAATTATCTTATTGGCGAGTTGATACGTGTCACCGGCCTCTCCGGTACCGATCGATTCCTCGGCATGGCCTTCGGCGCCGCGCGTGGCGCGTTGCTGGTGGTCGTGGCGGTCGGGCTGTTGAGCCTGGGGCCGGTACAGCAGGATTCGTGGTGGCAGGAGTCTGTGCTCGTGCCAAAATTTCTATTGGTTGCAGATTGGTCCAAGAACCTCATATTGGGGTGGAGCAGTCAGTGGCTGGCCAGCGGAATCAGCGTACCCGCTGATATACCGTTCAAGGAACACCTCTTACCGGCCAAAACGCCTCAGTAAGCTGTGTTCAGTCAAGATTCATTAAGTAGGGGTTGCGTCGCATGTGTGGCATCGTCGGTATCGTCGGTAAGTCGAACGTCAATCAGGCGCTGTATGACGCGCTAACCGTCCTCCAGCACCGCGGCCAGGACGCTGCCGGTATTGTGACCAGCCACGACGGCCGGTTATTCCTGCGCAAGGACAATGGTCTGGTGCGTGACGTGTTCCATCAGCGTCACATGCAGCGCCTGGTCGGGCACATGGGCATTGGCCATGTGCGTTACCCGACCGCCGGTAGCTCGACGTCGGCTGAAGCTCAACCGTTTTACGTCAACTCGCCTTACGGCATCACCCTGGCGCATAACGGTAACCTGACCAACGTTGAACAGCTGGCCAAGGAGATTTACGAATCTGACCTGCGCCACGTCAACACCAGTTCCGACTCGGAAGTGCTGCTCAATGTGTTCGCCCACGAGCTGGCCCAGCGCGGCAAGCTGCAACCGACCGAAGAAGACGTGTTCGCCGCCGTCACTGACGTGCACAATCGTTGCGTCGGTGGTTACGCCGTTGTGGCCATGGTCACCGGTTATGGCATCGTCGGTTTCCGTGACCCGCATGGCATCCGTCCGATCGTGTTCGGCCAACGTCACACTGACGAAGGCGTCGAATACATGATCGCTTCCGAAAGCGTGTCCCTGGACGTGCTGGGTTTCACCCTGATTCGCGACCTCGCGCCGGGCGAAGCGGTGTACATCACCGAAGACGGCAAGTTGCACACCCGTCAGTGCGCCGTGGCGCCGAAACTCACCCCGTGCATCTTCGAACACGTCTACCTGGCGCGTCCGGATTCGATCATTGATGGTGTTTCGGTTTACAAGGCGCGTCTGCGCATGGGCGAGAAGCTGGCCGAGAAGATCCTGCGCGAGCGTCCTGAACACGACATCGATGTAGTGATCCCGATCCCGGACACCAGCCGCACCGCTGCGCTGGAGTTGGCCAACCACTTGGGCGTCAAGTTCCGCGAAGGCTTTGTGAAGAACCGCTACATCGGCCGTACCTTCATTATGCCGGGCCAGGCTGCGCGCAAGAAGTCGGTGCGCCAGAAGCTCAACGCCATCGAGTTGGAGTTCCGCGGCAAGAACGTGATGCTGGTGGATGACTCCATCGTGCGGGGTACTACCTGCAAGCAGATCATCCAGATGGCCCGCGAAGCTGGTGCGAAGAACGTGTACTTCTGTTCTGCAGCCCCAGCGGTGCGTTACCCGAACGTCTACGGCATCGACATGCCGAGCGCCCATGAGCTGATCGCTCACAACCGTTCGACCCAGGACGTGGCCGACCTGATCGGTGCTGATTGGCTGATCTACCAGGACCTGCCTGATCTGATCGAGGCGGTCGGTGGTGGCAAGATCAAGATCGACCAGTTCGACTGCGCCGTGTTTGACGGCAAGTATGTGACCGGTGATGTCGATGAGGCCTACCTGAACAAGATCGAGCAGGCGCGTAACGACTCGTCGAAGATCAAGACCCAGGCGGTCAGCGCGATCATTGACCTGTACAACAACTGAGTGACAACCGGCCCTGAGGGGCCGGTTTTGTATCTTAAATAAAGAATTGAGTAAGGAGTCGCAGCATGAGTCAGGAATGGGATGCCGGTCGGTTGGACAGCGACCTCGATGGCGTAGCTTTCGATACCCTGGCTGTGCGCGCCGGCCAGCACCGCACCCCGGAAGGTGAGCACGGTGACCCGATGTTCTTCACTTCCAGCTATGTGTTCCGCACCGCCGCCGATGCCGCTGCGCGCTTTGCTGGCGAAGTGCCGGGCAACGTGTATTCGCGTTATACCAACCCGACAGTACGCGCGTTCGAAGAGCGTATTGCGGCACTGGAAGGTGCTGAGCAGGCAGTAGCGACGGCCACTGGCATGGCGGCGATCCTGGCGGTGGTGATGAGCCTGTGCAGTGCTGGCGACCATGTGTTGGTGTCGCGCAGTGTGTTTGGTTCGACCATCAGCCTGTTCGAGAAGTATTTCAAGCGCTTCGGTATCGAAGTGGACTACGTGCCCTTGGCGGATCTTTCCGGCTGGGATGCGGCGATCAAGGCCAACACCAAGTTGCTGTTCGTCGAATCGCCGTCCAACCCATTGGCTGAGCTGGTGGACATCGCTGCGTTGTCTGAAGTGGCGCATGCCAAAGGTGCCATGCTGGTAGTGGACAACTGCTTCTGCACCCCGGCGCTGCAACAGCCGTTGAAGCTGGGGGCGGACATCGTCGTGCACTCGGCGACCAAGTTCATCGACGGCCAGGGCCGTTGCATGGGCGGTGTGGTTGCAGGTCGCAGCGAGCAGATGAAAGAAATCGTCGGCTTCCTGCGCACGGCTGGCCCGACCTTGAGCCCGTTCAACGCCTGGATCTTCCTCAAGGGGCTTGAGACCCTTAACCTGCGGATGAAGGCCCACTGCGCCAACGCCCAGGCTTTGGCTGAGTGGCTGGAACAGCAGGACGGTATCGAGAAGGTGCACTACGCCGGCCTCAAGAGCCACCCGCAACACGAATTGGCCCAGCGCCAGCAGCGTGGTTTCGGCGCTGTGGTGAGCTTTGAGGTGAAGGGCGGCAAAGAGGGCGCCTGGCGCTTTATCGATGCGACTCGCCTGATTTCCATCACCGCCAACCTGGGTGACAGCAAGACCACCATTACCCACCCGAGTACCACTTCCCACGGGCGCCTGGCGCCGCAGGAGCGTGAAGCGGCGGGTATCCGTGACAGCCTGATCCGCATTGCGGTTGGCCTGGAAGACGTGGCTGACTTGCAAGCTGACCTGGCTCGCGGGCTGGCGGCCTTGTGATCGAGTGGTCCATGGAAGCGGCGGCTGCCACTAACGGGCGCGTTGCGCTGGTCACAGGTGCGGCGCGAGGCATTGGTCTCGGGATTGCCGCATGGCTGATCAGCGAAGGCTGGCAGGTGGTGTTGACTGACCTGGACCGCGAGCGCGGCTCCAAGGTGTCCAAGGTGCTGGGTGAAAACGCCTGGTTCATCAGCATGGACGTGGCCGACGAGAAGCAAGTGGCCCAAGGTGTTGCCGAGGTATTGGGGCAGTTTGGGCGCCTGGACGCGTTGGTCTGCAATGCGGCGGTGGCTGACCCGCACAATATCACCCTGGAAAGCCTCGACCTGGCGTACTGGAATCGGGTGCTTGCTGTGAACCTCAGTGGGCCGATGTTGCTGGCCAAGCACTGTGCGCCTTACCTGCGTGCCCATGGCGGTGCCATCGTCAATTTGGCCTCGACCCGCGCCCGCCAGTCGGAACCGGACACCGAAGCCTATGCGGCGAGCAAAGGTGGTCTGCTGGCCCTCACGCATGCCTTGGCGATGAGCCTGGGGCCGGAAGTACGGGTCAATGCAGTCAGCCCTGGCTGGATCGATGCGCGTGATCCGGCTGCGCGTCGGGCCGAGCCGTTGAGTGATGCTGATCATGCGCAGCATCCGGCGGGCAGGGTAGGTACTGTAGAAGACGTGGCGGCGATGGTGGCGTGGCTGCTGTCGCGCCAGGCAGGGTTTGTCACCGGGCAAGAGTTTGTCGTGGACGGTGGCATGAGCAAGAAGATGATTTACAGCGAGTAGGGCGGGTAGCCGTCTTGAAGCAATTTTGTCTTTTTCAGAAAAACTTCAAGCAGGCTATTGACTTAGGTCCGCTACCTGCGTAAATTTCGCGGCCTCAACGAAGCAAAGGGTGATTAGCTCAGCTGGGAGAGCATCTGCCTTACAAGCAGAGGGTCGGCGGTTCGATCCCGTCATCACCCACCACTTCTTGAGAGTTTTGCCCCAGGGCAAGACGCAACGTTAAAGGTTGCACCGACGCGCAGCGGTAGTTCAGTCGGTTAGAATACCGGCCTGTCACGCCGGGGGTCGCGGGTTCGAGTCCCGTCCGCTGCGCCATATTTTCCAGGTCTGATTCGTCGGGCTTGAGATTGAACAACCATGGTTGATCGATCAGATGTTTAAAGACGGTTGAGGGTTTTCACTCAATCAGTCAAGCGATACGCAGCGGTAGTTCAGTCGGTTAGAATACCGGCCTGTCACGCCGGGGGTCGCGGGTTCGAGTCCCGTCCGCTGCGCCATATCTGCCTCAAGGCCCACTGAACGCCTTGAAGCACAAAGCAAGCCTCTGGCTACTTTGATCCGATAGCAAAGACCCTGGTCGAAAGACCGGGGTTTTTT
>NZ_JBBGYS010000056.1:0-43600 GCF_037479595.1 Pseudomonas sp. MYb541
AAGATCACTCCATAACAACAAGGAGGACCCCGTGAGCGTAATCAGTAAATCGATTCTCCTCGTCGACGACGACCAGGAAATCCGCGAATTGCTGCAGACCTACCTCAGTCGCGCCGGTTTCCAGGTGCGTGGCGTGCCGGATGGCGCGGGGTTCCGCCAGGCGATGAACGAGGCGCCGTGTGACCTGGTCATCCTTGATGTGATGTTGCCGGACGAAGACGGTTTCAGCCTTTGCCGCTGGATCCGCCAGCACCCGCGCCAGGCGCAGGTGCCGATCATCATGCTCACCGCCAGTTCCGACGAGGCTGACCGCGTGATTGGCTTGGAACTGGGCGCCGACGACTACATCGGCAAGCCGTTCAGCCCCCGCGAGTTGCAGGCGCGGATCAAGGCCCTGTTGCGTCGCTGCCAGTTTGGCCAGGAACGCAGCAGTGGTGGCGACGTGTTGGTGTTCGATGAATGGCGCCTGGATATGATCAGCCACCGCCTGTTTCATGTAGACGGCGAAGAAGTGATCCTCTCCGGGGCCGATTTCGCCCTGCTCAAATTGTTTCTCGACCACCCGCAACAGATCCTCGACCGTGACACCATCGGCAACGCTACCCGTGGCCGCGACCTGATGCCGCTGGACCGTATCGTCGACATGGCCGTCAGCCGCTTGCGCCAACGCTTGCGCGATACCGAAAAACCCCCGAGGCTGATCCGCACGGTGCGCGGCAGCGGTTATCAACTGGCAGCCAGCGTGGTTGCCGGCAATGCCCACTGAACATCTGACTGAACGCCGTCGCCGCTTCCCGGTGCCACGTTCGTTGCTGGGGCGCATGCTGCTGCTGACGTTGCTGGCGGTGTTGTTTGCCCAGGCGCTGTCCAGCGTGATCTGGGTCTCGCAGTTGCGTGCCACCCAGCTCGAAGGCCTGGTCACCAGCGCCCGCAGCCTGGCGCATTCGATGACCGCCAGCGTGAGTTATTTCCGTTCATTGCCGGTGGCCTATCGCCCATTGGTCCTCGACCAATTGCGTAGCATGGGCGGCACGCGTTTCGTCGTGACCCTCAATGATCGCCCGTTGGACATGGCCATCCTGCCGCAAACCCCGCGTAAGCAGGCCGTGCTTGAAGCGGTCGATGAAGTGCTGAAACAAACCCTCGGTGCCGATGTGCATATCTCGGTGGAGTTTGTCAGCGCCGAAGACCTGCGCATCTTCAATGCCGGCCTCAAACTTGATGAACTGCCGCGTTCCTGGGCCCACTACGCACTGACCCTGGAGCCGGTAAACCCGCCGGTGCTGGTCACTCAGATTCAGCTCGCACCTGGCGAATGGCTGTACATCGCCTCGCTATTGCCCGAGCCCTACACCAGCCTTGAAGAGCAAGGCCTGCCGTCCCAGCAGGTGTGGTTTATCGTGCTGACCAGCGGTTTTCTGCTGCTGTTCATCGGTTTGCTGGTGCACTGGCAGAGCCGACCGCTCAAGCGTCTGGCGCGGGCGGCGCGGGACATGTCCCTGGGCGCCGACGTAGAGCCGGTGGCCGAAGGCGGTGGCAGTGAAGTGGTGGAAGTGGGCCGTGCGTTCAATGCCATGCGCGAGCGCATCAGCCGTTACCTGACCGAGCGCAGCCAGTTGTTCAGCGCGATTTCCCACGACTTGCGCACACCGATCACCCGCCTGCGCCTACGCGTGGAATTGCTGGAAGACGAGAACCTGCAAACCAAGTTCGGCCGCGACCTGGATGAGCTGGAGTTGTTAGTGAAGGGCGCGCTGCAATGCGTGAAAGATACGGATATCCACGAAAACATCGAGCCGGTCGACCTGAACCATGTGCTCGATTGCCTGGTGGAACCGTACCTGGCGCCGAACGGGAATGGCCGCGTGACCCAGCATGGCCGGGCGTTGACGGCATATCCGGGCAAGCCGCTGGCGCTCAAGCGTTGCATTGGCAACCTGATCGACAACGCGTTGAAGTACGGTCAGAACGCCCATCTGCACATCGAAGACGATGGCGCGGAGTTCATCCTGCACGTGGATGACGAAGGTCCCGGTGTGCCGGAGCAGCGTCTTGAGCAGGTGTTCGAACCGCACTTCCGCCTGGCCGGGCAGCAACAGGGCTACGGCCTGGGATTGGGGATTGCGCGCAACATTGCCCATAGCCATGGCGGTGAAGTGAGTTTGCAGAATTTGCGCGAGGGTGGTTTGCGAGTCACCCTGCAGCTACCCCGAACCCTGGATTAAACACGACTCCCTTGTAGGAGCCCGGCTTGGGGCGGTGGTCAGATGCTTTGGCGCAATCGGGCCAGGTCTCTCAGCGGCGGCGCGCCGAACAACCGGCTGTATTCCCGACTGAACTGCGACGGGCTTTCATACCCCACGCGATACCCGGCCGCCGACGCTTCCAACCCTTCGGCAATCATCAACCGCCGCGCTTCCTGCAAGCGCAATTGCTTCTGGTATTGCAACGGGCTCATCGCAGTGATTGCCTTGAAGCGGTGGTGCAAGGTCGAGACGCTGAGGTTCACTTCCTTGGCCAGGTCATCGATGCGCAGTGGTTGCTCGTAGTTGCCGTTCAACCACTTGATCGCCTGGCTGACCCGATGGCTCTGGCTGTTGGCCACGGCGATTTCATACAGGCGATAACCCTGTGGACCCCGCAACAGGCGATAAAGAATTTCCCGGTTGATCAGCGGCGCAAGCATGGCGATGTCTTTGGGCGAGTCCAGCAGGCGCGCCAGGCGCAGCACGGCGTCGAGCAGTTGGCCGTCGATGCGGTCGACATACATGCCACGGGAGGTCGGACGCGACGGCACGCCCATCGGGCCTGCTTCCGCGATCAAGGCCGTCAACTGCGCCGGGTCGATATTGATGCGCACCGACAGGTTCGGGTCTTCCGGGGTGGCATCAATGATCCGCCCGGCCACCGGCATCGCCACCGAGAACACCAGGTAATTGAGTGGGTCGTAGGCAAAGATCTCGTCGGCCAGGCGCACTTCCTTGCTGCCGCTCGCCAGAATGCACAGGGCAGGCTCCACCAGTACCGGCATGAAGTCGCGCGGCGTGTTGTGGCGGTTCAGGAACAAGGTGGTGATGGCGGTGCCGTAGGAGCCGTCCTCCCAGGTATGCCGGTGCACGATGCTGGCCAGTTCGGCGCGCTGTTTTTCCATCTCGGCATCGAGGGGCATGGCTTTATGTTCGGGCGACGACATGGAGCGTCCTCTACTGGCTACTTCGATGGGCTCAGCTTAGCGGCGGCTTTTCAAAAAGTGTTACGTCGATTCTGCACAATCCTTGCCTGATCCTGCGACGCATCGTGAATCAGGCAATCGCGGGGCCTGTCATCTCCCTGAAACAAGGCGTTGACCCATGGAATAAAACGTCTGCGCCAGACGTCCTCTCTACGCTTCTCGCAGGATTGTGCAATAAGCCGACAGGAATTGACTAACCGCGCCCGCATCCGCGCCGTTATCTTTGATCCTGTGGCAACACGCCCTCACAGTGCTTGCCGAGCATCACTTCTCAACGGGAGAGTCGAACATGTCCACCCCCATTCCCGCGAGCCATATGGCCTTTATCCGCGCCCGCACCGGGTGCAGCACCGAACTCGGTGCACGCTTGAGCAGTTTGATCGAACCGGGCCGTCAGGCTCAGGGTTGCCTGCAATTCTCGTTGCAGCATTCCCAGGTCGATCCCGATGTCTGGTTGATCTCCGGTTTCTGGAGCAGTGAGGAGGCGATGAGCGCCTACTTCAACTCACCAGCCCTGATGATCCTGACCGAGCTGTTGAATGACATGGTGGTCCGCAGCATGGACTTCCAGACCTTTACTGACGCATCCGCTGCACACGCCTACGGCGAGTACCTGCAACTCGCCGGCTGAAGGTCTAGAATGGCCGACTTTCCATTGGCCAGGACCTGCAACATGGCACGTAAACAATTTGCCCACCACGAAGCCGTTTCCGCCGTAGTACCGGGCGAGGGTGGCTACAGCGCCGCCGTCGCCGTCAAGGCACTGGATGGCATGGGCGCACCGCAGTTTCACAAGATCCTTGATGGACAAAAGTTCACCACCGCCTCCGACGCCGACGATGCGGCCACCCTGCAGCTTGAGTGCTTGGTCGATGTCGACGAAGACGGTCAGTTGGCGTGGGCGACTGAGTCCTAAGCCTTGGGTCGATACATCTTGAACAGGGCTTCGGGGCCCAACTGGAAGTAATCCGCCGGGCCGCCACCGCGCAGAATCGGCTCGGCGGCGGCGGTGTCGTAGATACCGTCCTTGAGCAGCCACTTGGCAATGTGCACCGCGACCACCTCGCCCAGCACCAGCCAGCTAGGCACCAATGCCTTGTCGGCGCGCTGAAGCTGGATGATTTGCGTCACCTTGCACTCGAACGACACCGGGCTCTCGCCCACCCGTGGCACGCCCACGATCTTCGAAGCCACCGGCGTCAGGCCGGACAATTCGAACTCATTCACCTCGGGTGATACCGGGGCGCAACTCTGGTTCATCTGCTCGGCCAGCGGGCGGGTCGCCAGGTTCCACACAAACTCGCCGGTCTGTTCGATGTTGTTCAGGCTGTCTTTGCGCCCAACACTGGAAAACCCGATGATCGGCGGAATGTAGTTGAACGCGTTGAAGAAGCTGTAGGGCGCCAGGTTCAGGCGGCCTTCGCTGTCGTGGGACGAAATCCAGCCGATCGGCCGTGGACCGACGATGGCATTGAACGGGTCATGGGGCAGGCCGTGGCCGTTGGCGGGTTCGTAGAAATGGATATCGTCGGACATGGCCTGTTCTGTTCTCGATTTCGGGACCAGCATCATACCCAATGTGGGAGCGGGCTTGCCCGCGAATACGGTGGTTCAGTCTCTACAATCGTTGACTGACACACCGCTTTCGCGGGCAAGCCCGCTCCCACATTTTGAACTGCGTTCAACGGTTAGTCGGTGGTAATGCGCGAGTGCTTACGCGTGTCCTTCATGGTCACATAGACCACCAGCGACACCGCGATACACGCGGTCACATACCAGTAGTAGCCGGTTTCCATGCCGATGCTCTTGAACCACAGCGCGATGTATTCAGCAGTACCGCCAAAGATCGATACGGTCAGCGCATACGGCAGGCCCACGCCCAGGGCGCGGATTTCGGTGGGGAACAGCTCGGCCTTCACCACGGCGTTGATCGAGGTGTAGCCGCTGACGATGATCAGCGCCGCCATGATCAGGAAGAACGCGCCCCACCAGCTCTGGATGGTGTGCAGGGTGGTAAGGATCGGCACGGTGAACAGCGTGCCGAGGATGCCGAAGGCGATCAGGATCGGGCGACGGCCGACTTTATCCGACAGCCCACCGACAATGGGTTGCAGGCACATGAACAGGAACAGCGTCGCCGCCGAGATGGTGGTGGAGTCGGAAATGCTCATGCCGACCGTGTTCACCAGGTATTTCTGCATGTAGGTGGTGTAGGTGTAGAAGGCCAAGGTGCCGCCCATCGTCAGGCCGACCACGGTCAGCAGTTCCTTGGGATGGCGCATCAAGGTGCGCATCGCGCTTTCCTTGGCTTTTTCCTTCTTGGTGAATGACTCGGTTTCTTCCATGCCACGACGCAGGTACAGCGCGACGACTGCGCACAGCGCGCCGATGGCGAACGGGATACGCCAGCCCCAGGCATACAGCTGCTCGGTGGTCAGGATTTGTTGCAGCACGATCAGCACGGCCAGTGCGATGAGCTGGCCGGAGATCAAGGTCACGTACTGGAAGCTGGAGTAGAAACCACGGCGTTCCTTGGTCGCCATCTCGCTGAGGTAGGTGGCGGAAGTGCCGTATTCGCCGCCGACCGACAACCCCTGCAGCAAACGGGCAAACACCAGCAGGATCGGTGCACCGATACCAATCATTTCATAGCCCGGGCTCAGGGCGATCAGCAGCGAACCGAAGCACATCAGGTAGACCGAGGCCATCAAGGCTTTTTTACGCCCTACTTTGTCGGCGTACAGGCCCATCAGCCAGCCACCGATCGGGCGCATCAGGAAGCCCACGGCGAAGATCGCGGCGGTGTTGAGCAGTTGGGCGGTGGTGTCGCCTTTCGGGAAAAAGGCTTTGGCGAAGTAGAGCGAGAAGGCGGCGTAGACGTACCAGTCGTACCACTCGACCATGTTGCCGACGGAACCACTGAAAATCGATTTGATGCGGCTGGAGGTCGTGCGTGCCTGTGTAGGCGCGGCCGCCGACCCCAGAGGCAGGGCGTTGGAGTTATCCATTGAAGGATCCTTCATCTAGTTGTTTTTATGGAGCGGCGCGTGCGCAGCCTGGCTCGAGCTATAGCAGGAGCTGTGCCAGGTGGATGAAGGCCCGGAATAGAGGGGTTCGAGGATTTTTTTGAGCGGAAAGCCGCTGATGATTTTCAATGGGTGAGCGGAAATCCGCTTATTGGCGCGGGCGCGCACTGCCCATTGTAGGAGCTGGCTTGCCAGCGCCTACAGGAAGGTGTCCCGCACCAACCCATGGCGCTGCATCTTTTCATTGAAGGTACGGCGTGGCAGTTGCAGCTCGGCCAATACGGCCTTGATATCGCCCTTGTGCCGGGTCAACGCGGCTTTCAGGCAGTGGGCTTCGAAGGCCTCCTGCTGCGCAGCCAGGGATTGCCCAGCCTCGATGCCTTCCGGTTCCGGTTCGCCAAGGCCCAATACCTGGCGTTCGGCAACGTTGGCCAGCTCACGCACATTTCCTGGCCAATCATGGCTGAGCAGGCGCCCCAGTTGAGCGCCGCTCAGGGGTTCGACGCTGCGGCCCAGGCGCTCGGCGGCACTCTGTGCAAAGTGGTCGAACAGCAGCGGGATATCTTCGCGGCGCTCACGCAAAGGCGGCAGGCGCAGTTGCGCGACGTTCAAGCGATAGGCCAGGTCTTCGCGAAAGCGCCCGGCGCGGGCCTCTTCCAGCAGGTCCGGCTTGGTGGCGGCGATGATGCGCAGGTCCACGTGGATACTCTGGTTGGAGCCCAGTCGCTCCAGTTTCTGTTCCTGCAACACCCGCAGCAGTTTCACCTGTTGGGCCAGCGGCATGCTTTCGATTTCATCGAGGAACAGCGTGCCACCGTGGGCATATTCCAGTTTGCCGATGCGCTTGCCCTGCGCGCCAGTAAATGCGCCGCTTTCGTGGCCGAACAGCTCGGCTTCAAACAACTGCTCGGGGATGGCGGCGCAGTTGAGCGCGACAAAAGGTTTCTTCGACCGAGGGCCAAAATCATGCAGGCAACGGGCGACCATTTCCTTGCCGCTGCCGGTCTCGCCACGGATCAGTACGTTGACCGGCAGGCTCGCCAGGTCCAGCACCTGGCGGCGCAAGGTCTGCAAACCACGGGACACGCCGAGCAAGGTCGACTCCAACTGCGCGCGATGATCGGCCTGTTGATGCAGGCGTCGGTTCTCCAGGATCAACCCGCGCTTGTCCAGGGCACGGCGCAGGCTGTTGAGCAGGGCGTCGGGGCTGAAGGGTTTTTCCAGGAAGTCGTAGGCACCGTCGCGCATGGCCTCAACCGCCATCGGTACATCGCCGTGGCCGGTGAGCAGGATGACCGGTAAATCGGCATCGCGGCGTTGTACCTCGGCCAGCAGTTCGAGCCCGCTGAGTCCGGGCATGCGTACATCGCTGAGGATCACGCCGGGGAAATCCTTGGGCAATTGCGCCAGGCATTCCTCGGCGCGGCTGAACAACTGCACCTCGAACCCCGAGAGGCTCAGCCACTGCTCGACGGCCGTGCGGATGCTGGCTTCGTCATCGACCACAATCACCGCGTTCAACATAGGTCGGGCGTCTCCAGCGCGATAGGCAGGGTCAGGGTAAATACCGCGCCGTCGCCGCGATTGCTGGCGATCAGGCGCCCACCCAATTCGTGCACGATAGCGTAGGACACCGCCAGCCCCAAGCCGAGGCCATCACCCACAGGCTTGGTGGTGAAGAACGGGTCGAACACGCTGTTCAGGTGCTCGTCGGCAATCCCGCCGCCGCTGTCGCTGACGGTCAGTCGCCACAGTTGTTGGTCGGCATGCAGGCGGATTTCCAGGCGTTTGCGCGGTTTGTCGGCCATGGCGTCGAGGGCGTTGCGCAGCAGGTTGATCAGAACCTGTTCCAGGCGGATTGCATCGCCGCGCACCCAGGCGGGGCGGGTCAGGTCCAGCACCACGCCGATGGATTCATCGCGCAGGCGCGCATCGAGCAGGTGCAGCGACTGGTCGACCACGGTGGCCAGGTCCAGGCGTTCACGCAAACCACTGGGGCTTTTGCGCGCGAAGGTCTTGAGGTGGCCGGTGAGGGCGGCCATGCGCGTGAGCATGTCGTCCAGTGGCGTGAGGGCCTGGTAGGCGTCTTCGACACGGCCGTGATCCAACAGCAGGCGCAAAGTGGCCAGTTGCATGCGTTGGGCGGTGAGTGGCTGATTGATTTCGTGGGCGAGGGCGGCGGACATCTGTCCCAGCGCCGCCAGTTTGGCCGATTGCACCAAGCCATCTTGGGCCGTGCGCAGCGCCTGGGTGCGTTCTTCCACCAGTTGCTCAAGCTCTTCGCGACTGCGCTGGCGCAAGCGGGCCAGACGCCAGCGTTGGGTCAGGAACAGCACCAGGAACACCAGCGCCAGCCAGGAGCCGGCGGCAGCCAGGCCAGCGTTACGTTGATCTTCAAAGGCGAACTGCGGTTTGCGCAGCAGGTGCAAGGTCCAGCCTTCGGCCTTCAGCGGCAGGGATTCCCAGATGTAATTGGCACTGCCATCCGGGCCGTTGACGCGCATCAGGTGGCTGTTTTCGTCGAAGCGTTGCAGGGTGCTGGTTTCCAGCGCTTGCAGCTGTTTTTTGTCGTATTGGCGGGTGGCCTTGAGTTCGGCAAGGTCGCTGGCCGTCAACGGCCGCAGGTTGCGATAACGCCAGCCGGGTTGATTGGCGATGAACACAATGCCACGCGCATCACTGACCAGCAGCAGGTCATTGCCTTGGGCCCACTCACGTTCAAGTTCGGGGAACTCAAGCTTGACCACCATCGCGCCGAGGAACTGTTCGTGTTCATCGACCACCGCGCTGGAGAGGAAGTAACCGGGTATGCCGGTGGTCACGCCCACCGCGTAAAAGCGCCCAGTGCCCTGGCTCAAGGTTTGGCTGAAATAGGGGCGAAACGCGTAGTTGTGGCCCACATAGCTGCTGGGCAGGTTCCAGTTGCTGGCGGCCACGGCCAGGCCGGTGCGGTCCATCAATTCCAGGGTGGATGACTGCGCCGCGCCGTTGATGCGCTCCAACTTGCGGTTGAGTAGATCCTGGGTCGCGGTATCCAGCGGGCCCTTCAAGGCATTGATCATCTCCGAGTCCAACGCCAGCACGGCGGGCAGGGCGCGGTAGCGTTCGATCAGGGTGTGCAGCGAGTTGGCGTACAGCGCAAGCTGCTGATTGGCGCGGGCGGCGTCGTCCACCAAGGCCTGGCGTTCGGCGTGGCGCGTGGCCAAGGCCGCGGCCAGTAGCGCGCCAGCGATGATCAGCAGGGAATAGAAGGTCAGGCGCAGGGGGCGAGGGATGACGATCATACGGTGATGGGCAGGCACGGTAAGGGAGTGCACCATACCATGTGCCATAAAAAAGGCGACTGGGCCATGGCCACAGTCGCCTTTATGTTTGCAGGAGAAGTGCTTACTGCACTTCTACCGCCAGGCTTTCACTGATCTTTTTCTGCCAGATGGCAGGACCGGTGATGTGCACGGATTCGCCTTTGCTGTCGACAGCAACGGTGACCGGCATGTCCTTCACGTCGAACTCGTAGATCGCTTCCATGCCCAGTTCGGCGAAGGCAACAACGCGCGACTTCTTGATGGCTTGCGCCACCAGGTAAGCAGCGCCGCCCACGGCCATCAGGTACACGGCCTTGTGGTCCTTGATCGCTTCGATCGCAGTCGGGCCGCGCTCGGATTTGCCGATCATGCCCAACAGGCCGGTTTGCTCGAGGATCTGACGGGTGAACTTGTCCATCCGCGTCGCGGTGGTCGGGCCGGCTGGGCCAACCACTTCTTCGCGCACTGGATCAACCGGGCCGACGTAGTAGATGAAGCGACCCTTGAGGTCCACCGGCAGGGTTTCGCCCTTGTTCAGCATCTCGACCATGCGCTTGTGCGCGGCGTCGCGACCGGTGAGCATCTTGCCGTTGAGCAACACGGTTTCGCCCGGCTGCCAGCTCTGCACTTCTTCCGGAGTCAGGGTATCGAGGTTGACGCGACGGGCCGATGGGCCAGCTTCCCAGACGATTTCCGGGTAGGCGTCCAGCGGTGGCGCTTCCAGCGAGGCCGGGCCCGAGCCGTCGAGCACGAAGTGCGCGTGGCGGGTGGCGGCGCAGTTGGGGATCATGCACACCGGCAAGGATGCTGCGTGGGTCGGGTAGTCCATGATCTTCACGTCGAGCACGGTGGTCAGGCCACCCAGGCCCTGGGCGCCGATGCCCAGTTGGTTGACCTTCTCGAACAGCTCCAGGCGCATCTCTTCGATACGGTTCTGCGGGCCGCGCTTTTTCAGCTCGTGGATGTCGATGGATTCCATCAACACTTCCTTGGCCATGACGGCGGCTTTCTCGGCGGTGCCGCCGATGCCGATGCCGAGCATGCCCGGTGGGCACCAGCCGGCGCCCATGGTCGGAACGGTCTTCAATACCCAGTCAACGATCGAGTCGGACGGGTTGAGCATGGCCATTTTCGACTTGTTCTCGGAACCGCCGCCCTTGGCTGCCACGTCCACTTCCACGGTGTTACCCGGGACGATGGAGTAGTGGATGACCGCCGGGGTGTTGTCCTTGGTGTTCTTACGGCTGCCTGCCGGGTCGGCCAGGATGGAGGCGCGCAGGACGTTTTCCGGCAGGTTGTAGGCGCGACGCACGCCTTCGTTGATCATGTCGTCCAGGCCCATGGTGGCGCCATCCCAGCGCACGTCCATGCCCACGCGCACGAACACGGTAACGATACCGGTGTCCTGGCAGATCGGGCGATGGCCGGTGGCGCACATACGCGAGTTGATCAGGATCTGGGCGATGGAGTCACGGGCCGCTGGCGATTCTTCGCGCAGGTAGGCTTCGTGCATGGCCTGGATGAAATCCACGGGGTGGTAGTAGGAAATGAATTGCAGGGCGTCGGCAACGCTCTGAATCAGGTCGGCTTGCTTGATCACGGTCATGAGTCGCGCTCCTCTATAAGGGAACATTCAATAAAGGTGGGCTCAGTGTTGCATCGGTCGGCTGAGCTCACCTTTCCAAGGCACGCCAAAGTGGTGCAGGCGCGACGCTAAAAAGGCGCGGCAGTATAACCCGGCTCGGTGGCCGATACACCCGACTATGGTCAAACTGTCGCAGGCATGATTCCCTGTGCGCGCCCCTTGTGATTGAGCCCTTATATGCCTGAACTCTACGTCGGTGAACGCCATTGGTCGGTATCTATCGGCAGCAACTTGCTGGATGCCTTGAACCAGGCGGGTGTGGCCGTGCCCTACAGTTGCCGCGCCGGCAGTTGCCATGCGTGTCTGGTGCGATGCCAGGGGGGGGTCGAGGACAAGCAGCCCGAGGCCTTGAGCCCGGCGCAACGTCAGGACGGCTGGCGCTTGGCGTGCCAGTGCCAGGTGAGCGGGGACCTGCGCGTCGAAACCTTTGATCCTACGCGTGATGGGTTGCCGGCCCAGGTGGTGGGTATCGATTGGTTGAGCCCGAGTGTGCTGCGCCTGCGCCTGCAACCCGAGCGAGGCCTGCGCTACCGGGCTGGGCAGCATCTGGTGTTGTGGGCGGGACAAGTGGCGCGGCCCTATTCCCTGGCGAGCTTGCCTCAGGATGACCCATTCCTGGAGTTTCACCTCGATTGCCGTCTGCCTGGCGAATTCAGTGATCTCGCCCGCCAGTTGCAGCTGGGCGACCGTTTGCGGCTGGGCGAACTGCGCGGCGGCGCGCTGCAATACGATCCTGACTGGCAAAGCCGACCGCTGTGGCTGCTGGCGTCCGGCACCGGCCTTGGCCCTCTTTGGGGCGTGTTGCGTGAGGCCTTGCGCCAGGATCATCAGGGCGACATCCGCGTGATTCACCTGGCCCATGATGCTGAGGGGCATTACCTGGCCGAACCCCTGGCGCAGCTGGCTGCACAGCATCCCAACGTGACGGTGGAACTGTGGACGGCGGCGCAGGCGACCCAGGCGTTGGCGCAACTGCGGCTTGTTTCGCGGCAAACTCTGGCTTTACTCTGCGGGCACCCGGCCAGTGTCGAGGCGTTTTCCAAGCGTCTGTTCCTGGCGGGACTGCCGCGTAATCAACTGCTGGCCGATGTGTTCCTGCCCCGTGGTTGAGCGCTGAACTCTACAGCCGCGAGATTCGCCATGACCGATGCCATCCTGCAACACCGCGAACGCGGGTTGCTGACCTTGCAGCTCAATCGCCCCGACAAGAAAAACGCCCTGACCCGCGCCATGTACACGCAACTGGCCGGGGCACTGGAGCAGGCTGATGCGGATGAGGACATCCGCTGCGTACTGATCCAGGGCAGCAGTGAGTGCTTCACTGCCGGCAACGACATCGGCGATTTTCTCGAACAGCCGCCCAGCGACCTCGACAGCCCACCGTTTTATTTCATGAAAAGCCTGCTCAACTGCCGCAAACCGGTGATTGCCGCCGTGGCGGGCGTTGCGGTGGGTATCGGGACAACCCTGTTGCTGCATTGCGATCTGGTATACATCAGCCGGGATGCGCGGTTGCGCATGCCGTTTGTCAACCTGGGGCTGTGCCCGGAGTTTGGGTCGAGCCTGATCCTGCCGAGGTTGTTGGGGCACGCAAAGGCTGCGGAATTATTGTTGCTGGGCGAGGGCTTTACCGGCGAACAGGCGGCAGCCTGGGGGATTGCCACCGAGGCGTTGGGCAGCGGCGAGGCGGCGTTGGACAAGGCGCGGGAAATGGCCGAGCGCTTCGAAACCTTGGCACCAGGGGCGGTGCAGGTGACCAAGCAACTCATGAAGAGTGTGGATCGTGAGCAATTGCGTCAGGTGATTGAGGAAGAGGGTGCGTTGTTTGTCCAGCGGTTGAAGTCGCCGGAAGCGATTGCGGCGTTGTCGGGATTTATCAACCGGTCCTGAGAAAGTAAAAAGCCCCGCCATTCACATGGCGGGGCTTTTGTTTTTCAGCGTGTCACTCAGACCTGCGGGTCGCCCACGTGCAGGATCTTCATGCCATTGGTGCCACCGGTGGTGTGGTAGCTGTCGCCCTTGGTCAGGATGACCCAGTCGCCTTTCTCTACGACGCCACGCTTGACCAGCTCGTCGATAGCTTTCTGGCTGACTTCGTTCGGTGCCAGCGAAGCCGGATCGAACGGAACGGTGTACACGCCACGGAACAGCGCGGTGCGCGCCTGGGCTTCACGGTGCGGGGTGAACGCGTAGATCGGCACCGAGGAACGGATGCGCGACATGATCAACGGCGTGTAGCCACTTTCGGTCAGCGCGATGATCGCCTTCACACCGGGGAAGTGGTTCGCGGTGTACATGGCAGCCAGGGCGATGCTCTGGTCGCAGCTTTCGAACTCTTTGCCGATACGGTGGCTGGAGGTCTTGCTGGTCGGGTGCTTTTCAGCGCCGAGGCAGATACGCGCCATGGCTTGCACGGCTTCCAGCGGGTAAGGGCCGGCGGCGCTTTCGGCCGAGAGCATCACGGCGTCGGTGTAGTCGAGCACGGCGTTGGCCACGTCGGACACTTCGGCGCGGGTCGGCATCGGGTTCTGGATCATCGACTCCATCATCTGGGTCGCCACGATCACTGCCTTGTTGTGGCGGCGAGCGTGCAGGATGATCTTCTTCTGGATACCGATCAGCTCGGCGTCACCGATTTCCACGCCCAGGTCGCCACGGGCAACCATCACCGCGTCGGAAGCCTTGATCAGGCCGTCGAGGGTTTCGTCATCGGCCACGGCTTCGGCGCGTTCGATCTTAGCCACCAGCCAGGCAGTACCACCGGCTTCGTCGCGCAGCTTACGGGCGTATTCCATGTCGGCGGCGTCGCGCGGGAAGGACACGGCGAGGTAGTCCACTTCCATTTCGGCGGCGAGCTTGATGTCGGCCTTGTCTTTTTCCGTCAGGGCCGGTGCGGTCAAGCCACCCCCACGACGGTTGATGCCTTTGTGGTCGGACAGCGGACCACCGATCAGCACGACGCAGTGCAGTTCGGTCGGGGTCGCGGTTTCAACGCGCATTACTACGCGGCCATCATCCAGCAGAAGCTCGTCGCCGACGCCGCAGTCCTTGACCAGATCCGGATAGTCGATACCCACGACCTGCTGGTTGCCTTCGGTCAGCGGGTGGCTGGTGGAGAAGGTGAATTGATCACCGATCTTCAGCTCGATCCGCTTGTTGGTGAATTTGGCGATACGGATTTTCGGGCCTTGCAGGTCACCCAGCAGAGCGACGAAGCGGCCGTGCTTGGCGGCCAGGTCACGCACCAGCTTGGCGCGAGCCTTGTGCTCGTCCGGGGTGCCGTGGGAGAAGTTCAGACGGGCAACGTCCAAACCAGCCAGAATCAGCTGTTCGAGGACTTCCGGCGAGTTGCTGGCCGGGCCAAGTGTGGCGACGATTTTGGTACGACGGACGGACATGCACAGACTCCTGAGTTCAAGCGCTGGAGAAGGCTACTATGCTCTTTCGTTGTAGTCATTGTTCGTTTGCACTACTTATCGATGATTGACTTGTTTTCGCTGCGGCTGAATACGAACATCCTTGAAGATTTTCGACGAGGGGTCGATACACTGCACAAGACAGGAGAACCCTCATGCGAATTTTGCTCATTGCTGCCCTGGCCGTCAGTGTTGTCGGCTGCACCCGCTGGTCGATGGACCATCACTTGAACAATGCCTACCGTGCCTACAAGGTCGGTGACTGCGAGCGCGTTACCCTGGAATTGTCCCAGGTCGACCGTGAAAGTCGCACCCGACGTTATGTGCAGCCGGAAGTCTCGATGTTGCGCGGTCAGTGCCTGGAACGGCAAAAGCTGTTTGTCGACGCGGTGCAAACCTACCAATTCATTATCAATCAATACCCATCGAGCGAGTACGCCTACCGCGCCCGCGCGAGGCTCGACACCCTGCAACAACTGGGGCATTACCCTGGTGCAAGCGTCGCGCAACCGCGACCAGCTTCTTTGTGATGATATTTGTCATTCAATAACTGGCCCGTTGCCAGTCTTGGGCTATTCTTTGAATGTTCATTTGTATAAGTTCTATGCAAATGGATGTGGGGCCCGGACTGGGTGGCTGTCTAGCGGCAGGCAATTGCCTGTTGTCGCACCGAGATCCAGAGAGAGCGGGCGTATTACCCGTTCCGAATCACTGGCACGGCCGCAGTCATGGCCATTGGATGGCGATCTCACCATGTTTACCGACCGACGGATCGAGCGGCATCAGCTTCCTTGTTTTTTGCAAGTGTTTAATCGTCTTACCGACAAGCCCATCGGCTTCTTGGGAAATGTCTCTGAAGATGGACTGATGTTAATCAGCCAACTGCCCATGATGGTCGATGTGGATTTTGAGCTGCGTTTGAAGATTCCGGCGGCTGACGGCACCTTTCATCCCATTGATCTCACGGCGAGCTGCCTATGGAGTCATGAGGATGTAAACCCCCAGCACTATGATTCCGGGTTCAGGGTGCTGCAGGCACCTGAGGAATATGAGCAGTTGATCAACGTCTTGTTGCATTACTTCAGCTTTGATCCTTTGCAGGCTTCGGCTTAGATAAAGAGTTGGCGGGCACTTTTCAGAGCACGCCAGCTTTCTTCCACCCCAGGTAGCGCGTGACTAACGCCGGTCCCAGTTCAGACGGCAAACTGTCCAATAGGGACAGGCCTTGGGCGCTGAGTCGGTCGTGCAGTTCGTTGCGGGTATTCAGGTAGTCGATGGTGCCGCTGTAGGCCAAGGCTTCGGGCAAGGTTTGTACGGGTGCTTGGCGCAGTCGATCGAGCGCTTCCTCGCGAAGGCTGACCACCAGCACCCTGTGTTGACGACTGATACGCTTGACGGCGGCCAGCAGTGTTTCATCATCCTCATCCCGCAGGTTGGTTATCACGATCACCAATGCGCGCCGTTTCTGCCGAGCCAGCAACTCGCTTGCTGCAGCCTGATAGTCAGCAGTCCGTCGAGTGGTATCCAGGTCGTATACCGCGTTGAGCAACAGGTTCAATTGGCCACTGCCTTTGACCGGCGCCAGGTAGCGTGGCTGGTCACCGGCAAAGGTGCACAGTCCTACCGCATCCCCCTGGCGCAACGCGACGTAGCTGAGCAGCAGGCAGGCATTCAGGGCATGGTCAAAGTGAGACAGTTCGTCATCCTGGCTACGCATGCGGCGGCCGCAATCGAGCATGAACACGATCTGTTGGTCGCGCTCATCCTGGTATTCACGAGCGATGGGTGTGCGTTGCCGGGCGGTGGCCTTCCAGTCGATCTGCCGTAGGCTGTCCCCTTCGCGAAACTCGCGCAACTGGTGAAATTCCAGTCCCAAGCCGCGCCGCTGGCGTTGGCGTACACCCAGTTGGCTCAGCCAGTTGTCCACGCCCTGCAGTTGGGCGCCGTACAGACGGGCGAAGTCCGGGTAGACGCGGGTGGTATCGCTCACTTCGATCAGTCGTCGTGCTGACCACAGGCCCATGGGGCTGGGCAGGTGAATTTCACAGCGGCCGAAATTGAAATGCCCGCGTCGCAAGGGGCGAAGGCGATAACCCAGTTCACTGCGTTCACCGGGGCGCAGGTCTATGGATTGGGGCATGTGCTCGACGGACAACCCGTCAGGGACATGATCGAACACCTGCACGCTCAGTGTCTGCGCAAAGTCATGCTCTAGAACCAGGCGGATTTCCCCCCAGCGACCCAGTGCCAGGCTTCCGGGCATTTGCCGTTGCACACGGGGCGAAGGGCGGTTACGCAGACGCATCGCATCCAGCAGCGCGAGCAGTAACAGTGCCAGTAGCAGCCCCCATGCGATGGAGTACAAGTTGTCGGGCAACTTGAACTGCAACGCTGCCGCAGTACCCAGCACGATGCCCAAGCCCAGCAATACGCCAAGCCAGTTCAACAGCAGACGGGTCGGTTTCATGGGCGAGTCATTGCCGGGGCGCCGGGATCTGATCGAGCAGTTGCTTGAGCACCTGGTCGACTTCCAACCCATCGATATCCAGCTCTGGCGCGATACGTACCCGATGGCGCAGTACTGCCAGGGCACAATCCTTGATGTCGTCCGGCGTGACGAATTCGCCGCCGCGCAGCAAGGCACGGGCGCGTGAGCCGCGCACCAGATCGATGGACGCCCGAGGGCCGGCACCGATGGCCAGCCCCGGCCAACTGCGGGTGGCGCGCGCCAGCCGTACGGCATAGTCGAGCACTTGTTCGTCGAGTGCCAGCTCACTGGCTATCTGCTGAAGCTGCAGCACATCTTCGGCCTGCAGTACCGTGCGCAAGGGTTGTACATCCAGCATGTCGGCCCGAGACGAGCGCGTGACTTCACGCACCATGTCCAGTTCTTGCTGCGCATCGGGGTAATCCATGCGCACCTTGAGCATGAAGCGATCCAGCTCCGCTTCCGGCAGGGGGTAAGTACCTTCCTGTTCAATAGGGTTCTGGGTCGCCAGCGCCATGAACGGTTGGCCGATGGGCAGCGCCTCGCCTTCGAGGGTGACTTGCCGTTCCTGCATCGCTTCGAGCAACGCGGCCTGGGTCTTGGCCGGGGCACGGTTGATTTCGTCGGCCAGCAACAAATGGGTGAACACCGGCCCTTTGCGCAGCTTGAATTGTTCGGTGTGCAGGTCATACACGGCGTGGCCGGTGACATCGCTGGGCATCAGGTCCGGGGTGAACTGGATGCGCGCGAAATCTCCCTCAAAGCAGCGTGCCAGGGCACGCACCAGCAGGGTTTTACCCAGCCCCGGTACACCTTCGAGCAGCACATGCCCGCCGGCGATCAGCGCGGTCAGGACATCGTCGATCACCGGGTCCTGGCCAATCACCGCTTTGCGCAACTCATTGCGCAGGGCTTGGGCTTGCCCGCTGGCACGTTGCACGGTCTCGCGGGTCAAGGCAGTGGCGCTTGGAAATTCACTCATAGGGCATTCCTGAGGGTTTGCAGGCACGCCACCTGACGGCTGAAATCGGCGCTGGAAAGCCGTTTCTCCGGGAGTGGGCCAAGGGCCTGGCTGATGATGTGAAAGGGTTGGCGCGTCAGGTGTTCAAGCGCCCGGCACTGTTCTGCATTGTCGAGGTGTTCAAAGCCGGGGTGACGGTGCCGGGCCGCGCGCAGGATATCGCGCTGCAAGGCGTGCAGTAGTGTGCCCTGGCCGCTGCGGCGTAACAGGAAGTCAGCGCTGGCTTTGAGGTGTTCCTGCAATTGACGACGTGCATAGTCTGCGGGTTTACGGACCGGGCCTTGACGTTGGCCCGCCCGCCAAAGACCCAGGATGATCAAGGTAGCGAGTGCTACCAGAGCCTGGGGGAAGTACCGCATCAGCAAGGTGAACAGGTCGTCGAAGTCGGTGTTGAACAGCAAGGTCACGGCCTTGCCCTGGTTCAGGTACCACAGCAACCAGGCATTGTCGTACTTGGCGATGCTCGGGGTTTTCCACAGGTCGCTGTCGGTGATTACCGTGACGCTGCCTTCCCCGAGGTTGAGTTGCATCAGGTGGCTCGATCTTGCGCTGTTGGCAGAGAATTGGGCCAGGTGCCTGGGGTCGGTGAGATTGAAGTCTGTGTCGAAACTGAAGTAAGCCGATGGGTTTTCATTGTCGATGTAGAGTTTGGTGAGGTGCGGGGCTTTCTTTTTAAGCGCTTTGTTGCTGGACGGTGCAGGTTCCTCAGGCTCGTCACTCAAGGTCTGGTGGATATGCAAACGATCGAGCAACAGGTCGCCGCTTTTGCCAGTCTCTTCATCCCACAACGCCTCGGCCACCAGCAACAAATGGCCGCCGGATTTGGCCCAACCCAGCAGTTGCTCTACCTGGCGGGGTGACATGTTGCTGCGCTCGCCGAGCAGCAACAGGCTGTTGCCCTTGGCTGGCAGGGTAGCCAGCCGCTCCAGGCTATTGGCGCGCTCAACGGTCAGGCCTTGTTGGCGTAGAAAGTGTTCGGCTGCCAGGTAGGGGTTGGCCAGGGCTTCTGGAGAAGGGCCGCGATCCACCACCTCATCGTAGGGAATTGCCTTGCTCCATGCGTAGTAACCACCCGCTCCAAGCAGGCACGCCAGCAAGAGTCCCGCCCACAGTAAAGGCCGGTTCATGGGTTGCTCCCCCGGCTGAACAGGGTGCGCCAATCACTGCATAGCTGTTGCTGGACTGAAGGGGGAGGAAGGCGGTGGCCGTAGGCGAGGTTTTGCCAATGCCGGGTCAAGTCGTCGCTGAACGCCAGCAGTTGTGGTTGTTGCAACTGGTTGACCCGTTCCAGGATCTGGCCTTCGGTGTCAGCGCTTTTCAGCGGCATGTTGAAGTCATGCAGCAGCCGGCTGAGCAGGCCGCGATATAACAGGCCAAGGGCTTCCCTTGGCTGGGTGGGCCACAGGTGTTCGGCGGCACTGGCAATATCGTAGGGCAACGTCTCGAGGCCTAGCTCAAGGCCGAACAATTGCGCGGGGGCAACTTTGGCATCTTGTGGCTTGCGTAGCCTGCGTCGGCTGACAAACGTGCGCAACCACTCACGATAGCGCCACACCAGCGTGATCAATGCACCGACAATAAGGCCCCACAGCAGCACCTCCAAACCTTGGGCGATGTGCTTGAAGGTATTGCTGTTGAGGTTGTCCAGCAATGCCTTCAGCCAGTCCGGAAGCTTACCGTCGCGGTGAGCCTTGTTTTTAACAGGCGGCTTGTCTTCGCCAAAGCGATAGCGCGTGACGGTTTCCGGATTTTTGAAGGGGGGCTTTTCCATCAAGGACTTGATGGATTGGCTTGCGTCCTGGGTGGCTAGCGGTTTTTTTGAGGGGGATGACTCTGCCATGGCAGGCGGGCTGAATGGCAGCAGCGACAGGCCCATCATCAGTAATAACAACGGCACCACGTTGCTCAGGCGCTGACGAAGACGGCGGAAGACCAACTCCAGGTCCCAGGCCTCTAATACCGTGCGGCGATTCAGGTAGAGGCTGAAACCGCAGGCTACATAGATAGGTTCCCAAAACACCAGTATCACGGCGTAGAAGGCATTGCTCAGATGTTCCAGCCACAAGCCTTCCGAGCTTGTCGCCAGTATCAGGCGTTGCCAATCCCAGTCCAACTCGAGGTTCTGGGGAATGAACAGATAGAACAGAGTCATACAACCGAACCACAGTCCGATCTCCAGATGCACCCCGATGGTGGTCAACCAGCGTGCGGCGCCAGCGTTACGTTGCTGCAGCACGCCCAGGCGTTTTTGGCGAGCGGGGCCATCCAGGCCTTCAAGTTGGCTCACCGGCATCACAAAGCTGCGGCTCAGGCTGAGTCGCCGCCAGGTCAGGCTGGTCAAGAGTTGACCCTTGAGCAGTCGCGGCCACTGGCGAACGGCCTGCTTTATGCTGGGCGTTTCGCCAAACAACGCCTTGGACAGGATATACAGTGGCAAGCGATCAAAGGCTGGCTTGAGCCACCAGAACAGGAAAATCGCGGTGGACGGGTACTTCCACAGCAGTGCCGTGAGCACGGCGAACACTGGCAGAGTCACCAACGCCCAACTGCTCATCAAGAGCAGGCGGTGCTCACGGGCCATCAACACGCCAAGATCCATCGCCTCCCAGGCAGTACGCGGGCGGATGACCACGCTGGCATCACTCAGGCGCATGGGGAGTCCTTCCGGCAAGGCTCAGGTAAGCGGCTACCAGAAGCCATAGTGCCGCGCCAACCAGGTACTTGATCCAGGGCGCTATCAGGGTGGTGGATGACCAATACGCTTCGATGAAGGCAGCGATCAACAGGAAGATCATTACTCCGCACAACATTTGCACGCTCTTGCGCGCCGCCAGCCGTAATGACTCGCCGCGGGTCAACTGCCCGGGAGCGATCAGCGCCCAGCCCAGTTGCAAACCAGCGGCACCGGCGAGGGCGATGGCCGTCAGCTCGAACGCGCCATGCCCGATGACGAATGACCAGAAGGTCTGGCCGGAGCCGATTTCGGTCAGGTGCCCGGAGACCGCACCGATGACCAGGCCGTTGAAAATCAGAAAGAACACACTGCCCAGGCCGAACAGCAAACCGGCGGCAAACGTCTGGAACGCGATACCGATGTTGTGCATCACGTAGTAGCCGAACATCATCCAGTCTTCGCTCGATGCGCGTTCAGCGGTGCGGCCCAGGCGGCTGGCATCGGGGTCATACATGCCCTGCATTTCTGCAACCTGCTGAGGGCTGACGATGCTGTAGATCAGGTCGGGAAACAGGTAGACCAGCAACGCGATACCTATCAGGCTGCCAAAGAACAGCAGGCTGGCTATCAGTACGAAACGCCACTGTTCCCGCACCAACCGGGGAAAATCGGCAAGCACGAACCCCAGCACATTTGCGGTCAGTTGGCTGCGATGACGGTAGAGCTGTTGATGGCCGCGCAAGGCCAGTTGTTGCAAGGGGTCTACCAAGTAGCTGCTGTAGCCGCGTTCCTGGGCCAGGGCCAGGTGCTGGCACAGACGCCGGTACTGATGGGGGAAGTCGGCCATGTCACTGGCTTTAACCTTGCCTTGCTCCAATTGTTGCAGGTATTGGGCAAAGGCCTGCCATTGAGGCTGGTGACGGCTTTCGAAAAGACTCTGCTTCATGTCGGCCCCAACAGGCCACGGGCCACGCCGTTGAGTTGCTCCACGGCGCGGGCCGGGGATACCTGCAAGGGGGCGGCGAGAATCGAAGCCAACTCGTGAACGCGCTCCGTGGAAAGTTCACCCTGGCGTTCCGCAAGGCCAAGGATGGCCCGTTGTTCACTCAGATCCAGAGCGAAGGGCAAGCGTAGGGCGGCAGCTTGAGGAATCTGGGGGCGCAGAAGCGGTTGTTCCCGGTAGATCACCAGTGTGCCGGCGGCCAGGTCGCCCAGGCGCTTGAAGTGAGGATGCTGCAGGCAACTGATCGCGCCGAGGAAGTAACCGAATGGCAGCATGTCGACAAACCGCAGCAAATTGCGGATCAGTGACGCGGACCAGCCGATCGGTGTGCCGTCATCGTGTACCACCCGCAACCCCATGACCTGTTTCCCAGGTGAGCATCCCTGGTTGAGTACTTCGAACAGCACCATGTACCACCAACTGATCAGGAACAGCAGCAGCGAACCCAGGCCGATGCCGACGTTGCCAAGCATGGCCAATGGCACCAGCAGAACGCCCATGACCACTGCGCGCACACCCAGGTCGAAGGCAAAGGCCAACACACGTGACATCAGGCCGGCCGGGCGTAGGGGCAGCTCGATGCCCTCCGGGGTCTCGATCTGGTAGCGGGTATCCAATGGAGCTGACGGCATCGCGATCCTTGGCAGTGCAGAATGGCTAGGAGACACGGATGCTAGCAGTGTCGGCGGTGGAAGCAACCATTCAAGGTTTTGCTGGATGTTTGTACAGTTGATTTGGTACTGGCCGTGGACGTCGTCCAGCGCCTAGACTTTGTCGATCTTCAGTACAGGAAAAGCCCGTGACCTCCATTTTCTGGTACGACTATGAAACCACCGGCATCAATCCGCGCAATGACCGCCCGCTTCAAGTAGCCGGCATTCGGACAGACCACGAACTCAATGAGATCGGCGAGCCGGTCAATCTTTATTGCCTGCCCAGCGACGATATCCTGCCCCATCCCATCGCCTGCGCGATTACTGGCATTACTCCCGCAACCCTCGAGGAAAAAGGCTTGGCCGAGGCCGATTTCATGACTCGGGTGCATGCTGAGCTGGCCGCCCCGGGTACGTGTGGCGCTGGGTACAACACCTTGCGATTTGACGATGAAATGACGCGCTACAGCCTGTACCGCAATTTCTTCGATCCTTACGCACGTGAGTGGCAGGGCGGTAACAGCCGCTGGGATCTGATCGACGTGATTCGCACGGCCTACGCCCTACGCCCGGAAGGCATTGAATGGCCGCAACAGGATGGGCGCGTCACGCTCAAGCTGGAGCGCCTGACCGAAGCCAACGGTATCGACCATGGCCAGGCGCACGATGCTCTGTCCGACGTGCGAGCCACTATTGCCCTGGCCCGATTGGTTCGTGAGAAACAGCCCAAGCTGTTCAAGTGGCTGTTTCAACTGCGCAGCAAGCAGTCGGTGATGGACCAGGTGCGCTTACTGCAACCCATGGTGCACATCTCCGGGCGTTTTTCCGCCGAGCGTCATTATCTGGGCGTCGTAGTGCCACTGGCGTGGCACCCACGCAACCGAAATGCACTGATCGTCTGCGACCTCGGACTCGATCCTCAAGCGTTGCTGGACCTGGATGCAGATACCTTGCGCCAGCGCCTCTACACCCGTCGTGACGATCTTGCCGAGGGGGAGTTACCGGTCCCGCTCAAGCTGGTGCACATCAATCGCTGCCCCGTGGTTGCGCCCTTGAATGTGCTTCGGGCAGAAGATCGTGAGCGTCTGCACTTGGATATGAATCTTTATCAGGAGCGTGCCCTGCGGCTAACTGACGCACAGGAGTGTTGGCGCGATAAGTTGGCGGCTATTTATGCCGAGGAAGATTTCGCCCCGAGTTCAGACCCGGAGCAACAGCTATACGATGGCTTTATCGGAGATCGTGATCGACGTTTATGTGAACAAGTCAGGATGGCCGAGCCTGAACAATTAGCTCGCCAGCAATGGCCTTTCGATGATCATCGGTTGCCTGAATTACTCTTTCGCTACCGAGCGCGTAACTTCCCCGATACCTTGAACAGTGAGGAGCAACAACGTTGGCAGCTTTTCTGTCAGCAACGTTTGACGGACCCGGAGTGGGGCGCGCCGAATACCCTTGCGGCATTTAAGCAGGCTAAACAAGAATTTGCAGTTAGTGCGACACCTTTTCAGGCGGAGGTGCTTGAGCGGTGGCAGGAATATGCCGACTTGCTGGCCCATAAGGTAAATCTGTAGTCGATCGTCGCACAATGCACCGGCAATAAAAAACGCCAGCAGGCTGGCGTTTTTAATGTGTCGCGTATCAGGCGTAAGCCTGGCGAGGCTTAGCCCAGCAGGGTAGCCCAGCCTTCAACCACGTCACCGCCCCACTTGGCTTTCCACTCTTTCAAGGTTTTGTGGTTGCCACCTTTGGTTTCAATCACTTCGCCGTTGTGCGGGTTTTTGTACTGTTTGACTTTGCGAGCACGTTTGGTACCGGTAGTTTTCACGGCGCCACGCGGTGCTTTAACTTTCGACTCTGGATCCAGCAGCGCGATGATGTCACGCAGGGATTTGGAGTATTCACCCATCAGGGTGCGCAGTTTGCCTTCGAATTCCAGCTCGGTTTGCAGTTTGTCGTCTTGGGACAGGTTCTTCAAACGGGCTTGCAGCTCTTTGATAGCTTCTTCGGTGGCACGGTATTCGTTGATCAGAGACATGTGGACTACCTTATGTAGAGCGCTGATTGACAGGGACAGTGGCCCAATAATAGTCAGGCAGTTTGCCCAAGTAAACATTTAAGCTCGCATTTATGTGAATTACTTTGAATGTTTGTAGCATTGCTATGCATTCGAGTTAATTACTAGGGCGTAGGCCTTAAGATAATTCCCCTGAAATACGTGAAACAGCCATAGGGTGACGTACTAAATTCATATAAAGGTGGTAAAACCATAGGCTATTAAGGGGCAAACCGTCGGCCGGCGATCAGAATAAGCGTCAACGAATACTGCAGTTTTCCTGCGCAATCGCTAGAATGGCGGCCTTTGCGAAGTTCTGGAGTTTCCCCCTAATGCGCACTTTTCGGCTGGTGATTGCTTGCCCGGACCGGGTTGGCATCGTTGCCAAGGTCAGTAACTTTCTGGCCTCCCACAACGGTTGGATCACCGAGGCGAGTCATCACTCGGACAATCTCAGCGGTTGGTTCTTCATGCGTCACGAGATTCGTGCCGATTCGCTGCCTTTTGGTCTTGATGCCTTCCGCGACGCATTTGCGCCGATCGCCGAAGAGTTTTCGATGACCTGGCATATCACCGACACCGAGCAGAAAAAGCGCGTGGTGTTGATGGCCAGCCGTGAGTCCCATTGCCTGGCCGACTTGCTGCATCGCTGGCACAGCGATGAGTTGGACTGCGAGATTGCGTGTGTGATCTCCAACCATGACGACCTGCGCAGCATGGTCGAGTGGCATGGCATCCCGTATTACCACGTGCCGGTCAACCCGCAGGACAAGGAGCCGGCGTTCGCTGAGGTCTCGCGCCTGGTCAAGCAGCACGAAGCCGACGTGGTGGTGCTGGCGCGCTACATGCAGATCCTGCCGCCGGAACTGTGCCGCGAATATGCTGGCAAGGTGATCAACATTCACCACAGCTTCCTGCCGTCGTTCGTCGGCGCCAAGCCTTACCACCAGGCGTCCCTGCGTGGCGTGAAGTTGATCGGTGCTACTTGCCACTACGTCACCGAAGAACTGGACGCCGGCCCGATCATCGAGCAAGACGTGGTGCGTGTCAGCCACAGCGACAGCATTGAAGACATGGTGCGTTTCGGCCGTGACGTCGAGAAGATGGTGCTGGCCCGTGGCCTGCGTTACCACTTGGAAGACCGCGTGCTGGTGCACGGCAACAAGACCGTCGTGTTCTGATCGAACTGTTGTGATTGAAGAATGAAGGGCCTGGGCGTTAAATCGTCCCAGGCCCTTTTTCTTTATGCTGCCGAGGATTGAGTCATGAGTGATCCGCTGGACAAAGCCACCTCAAAAGCCCCCGCCACATTAGGGGAGGGGTGTTTGAGTCGATACGACCCGGATGACCTGAGCAGCGAGGACGGCACCGAATTTCCCGGTGCCGCCGAACTGTGGGAGCAGGAGCAGGCCAAGTCCGAGCCCAAGGACGCCTGATCAGATCCGGAAACTGCCAACCAATTGTTTCAACCGTGCCGCCTGTTGTTCCAGATCGGCACAAGCACGCAGCGTCGATTGCAGGTTTTCCACACCTTCCTGATTGAGGGTGTTGATCTCGGTAATGTCCATGTTGATCGACTCCACCACCGAGGTCTGTTCTTCAGTGGCGGTGGCGACTGACTGGTTCATGCCATCAATTTCGCCGATGCGCTGGGTCACGCTATTCAGGCGTTCGCCGGCCAGGTTGGCGATGTCGACGCTTTCAAGACTATGGCGCTGGCTATCACCCATGGTGCTGACCGAGTCCCGCGCGCCGACTTGCAGTTCTTCAATCATCTTCTGCACTTGTTGCGCCGATTCCTGAGTGCGATGTGCCAGGTTGCGCACCTCATCCGCGACCACCGCAAACCCACGCCCGGCTTCCCCGGCACGGGCTGCTTCGATGGCAGCGTTCAATGCCAGCAGGTTGGTTTGCTGGGAAATGCTGGTGATCACTTCGAGGATCTGCCCGATGTTCACCGTTTTGCTATTGAGCGCTTCGATGTTGCTGCTGGAAGCGCTGATCATCGAAGACAACTGGTTCATCGCCTTGATGTTGCGTTCCACCACTTGTTGGCCATCCTCAGCCAGGTGACGTGCATCGCTGGCCTGATGGGAGGCTTGCGCCGCATTGCGCGCGATTTCCTGGGCCGCAGCGCCCAGCTCATTGATGGCCGCCGCAACGCTGTTGGTGCGATTGGCCTGCTCATCGGAATTGACCATCGACGAGTTGGAGGCACTGACGACCCGCAGTGCCACCTCGTTGACCTGTTCGGTGGCCGAAGACACTTCACGAATTGACGTATGAATACGCTCCACGAAGCGGTTGAAGGCATTACCCAGCGTGCCGAACTCATCGTGATTCTGGATGGTCAGGCGACGGGTCAGGTCGCCCTCGCCATCGGCGATGTCCTGCATGGCGCGGGTCATTACATGCAGCGGTTGCAACAAAATACGGATCAGCATGCCGAGCAGGGCAATGATGATCACCACCGCAATGAGCGTGGCGATGACCGCTGAGGTGCGGAACTCGCTGAGCATGGCGTAGGATTTGTCTTTATCGACTGAAATACCGAGGTACCAGTTCACCGAGGGCAGTCCCTTGATCGGTGTAAAAGTCACGATGTTGTCTTTGCCGTTGGCCTCGACTTCGCTGAAGTCGGCGCTGATCTTCGGCGTATTTTTCGGATACACGTCAGCCAGGGTCTTCATCACCAGATTTTTGTCCGGGTGTACCAGTACTTTGCCGTCGGCGCTGACCAGGAACGCGTAACCCATGCCGCCGAAGTTCAGCGCGCCGATGTTATCCACCAGGGTTTGCAGGCTCAGGTCCCCACCGACCACACCAATGCTCTGGGTGCCTTGGGTGCTGGGGGTGGCAACGGAAATGATCAACTTGCCGGTGGCCGCATCAATATACGGCTCGGTCAGGGTTGAACCGTTGCTGCTCTGGGCGCCCTTGTACCAAGGGCGGACGCGCGGGTCGAAACCGTCTGGCATCTTGGTGTCTGGGCGGATGGTAAAGGCGCCTTTGCTGTCGCCGACGTAGGTCGCCATGAAGGAGGATGTCAGGGTTTTCTGTTCCAGCAGGCCAGCAACCGCGGACGGTTCGGGGTTGATGGCGATGTTTTGTGCGGCGTTTTCCACCAGGGCAATGCGCCCGGTGAGCCAGGTTTGAATGTTGCTGGCGGTCACATCGCCCATTTCATGCAGGTAGTTGTTGAGATCGTCGCGAATCGCGTTGCGTTGCAGGTAGTCGTTGTAGAGGGTAAACAGCGCAAATGCGGCAATGACGATAAGGGAGGCTGCAAGCAGGATTTTGTGGCTGAAGCGCAGATTTTTATTCATGGCTTGTAGGGTCCGCTAAGGTCTTAATATCCGAAGCGCGTCCTTATGGGAGGCGCAAAATGGCAGCGTCAAAAAAGGTGTGATACTTCTTGTGATGGTTCCGGTGGTCCCTGTGGGAACTATCTGACCTATTTTTAGACTTTGTGGGTCTCACACTTCTCTGTATCGACCTGGCCGCACTAAAGATTAACCATGGGTGACGAAATGCCTGACTCCTCGCAACTCCTAATCGGCGCCGGCCTCGACGGCCAGCCCATCGCCCAGGCCATGCGCCTGGCCAATCGTCACGGGTTGATCGCCGGCGCCACCGGCACCGGCAAGACCGTCACGCTGCAACGCCTGGCCGAAGCTTTCAGTGATGCCGGCGTAGCGGTGTTTGCGGCGGATATCAAGGGTGACTTGTGCGGCCTGGGCGCTGCCGCGAACCCGCAGGGTAAGGTGGCCGAGCGCATCGCCGGCATGCCGTTCCTCAATTACACGGCCAAGGCTTATCCGGTCACGCTGTGGGATATCCACGGGCAGTCCGGCCATCCATTGCGCACTACCATCAGCGAAATGGGCCCGTTGTTGCTCGGCAGCCTGTTGGAACTCACCGATAGCCAGCAGTCGGCGCTTTACGCGGCGTTCAAGGTGGCCGATCGCGAAGGCTTGTTGTTGCTGGACCTCAAGGACCTCAAGGCATTGCTTAACCATCTGCGCTATCACCCGGAGTTGCTGGGCGAAGACGCGGCGCTGATGACCACCGGTTCCAGCCAGGCACTGTTGCGACGCCTGGCAGTGCTGGAGCAGCAGGGCGCTGAAGCCTTGTTTGGTGAGCCGGCCCTGCAGTTGGAAGATATCCTGCAGCCTACCGGTGATGGGCGTGGTCGCATCCATCTGCTGGACGCCAGCCGCTTGGTGCATGAGGCGCCGAAGGTGTATGCGACGTTCCTGTTGTGGCTGTTGGCGGAGTTGTTCGAGCAACTGCCCGAGCGCGGTGACGCTGACAAACCGCTGCTCGCGCTGTTTTTCGATGAGGCGCATTTGCTGTTCGCTGACACGCCCAAAGCGTTGCAGGAGCGTCTGGAGCAGGTGGTGCGGCTGATCCGCTCCAAGGGTGTTGGCGTGTATTTTGTCACGCAATCCCCAGGCGACCTGCCGGACAGCGTGCTGGCCCAGCTCGGCCTGCGTATCCAGCACGGCCTGCGGGCGTTTACCACCAAGGAGCAGAAGTCCTTGCGCGCCGTAGCCGACGGTTTTCGGCCGAACCCGGCCTTTGATGCCCTTTCGGTACTGACCGAGCTGGGCACGGGTGAGGCTTTAGTGGGAACACTGCAGGAAAAGGGGACGCCGGAAGTCGTCCAGCGCGTCCTGGTCGCACCGCCGCAATCGCGGATCGGGCCGCTCAGCGCAGCCGAGCGGGCGGCATTGGTGGCCAGTTCGCCGTTGCTGGGCCGGTATGACAAGCCGATTGATCGGGAATCCGCTTATGAAGTGCTGATGGCACGCAAAGAGCTTGGGTCAACCGAAGAGGGCAAACCGGCCGCTGAGGAGCCCAGCTTTACGGACAAGGCCGGAGCGTTCCTCGGCACAACCGCAGGCAAGGCGTTGAAGTCCGCGATGCAGCAAGCCGCCAATCAGATGGGGCGACAACTGGTGCGTGGCTTGTTGGGGTCGTTATTGGGCGGCAGCAAGCGCAAATAGCGAGTCAGGGCTTGGGCTTGGCGTGGGCCGCCAGCCGTTCCAGCGCCGCACGCAAGCCTGGGTTGCTGATCCCGTCGGCCGTTGCCTGAATGGTTTCGGCGGCACTGGGCGACAGGTCATGAATATGCTCCACCACGCCGGGTTGGGTGGTGGGCGGTTGCACTTTGAACTGGATGCGCGTCAGACCGGCGAATTCATCAAAGGCCATCAATTGACGCTGCAGGCGTTTTTGCTGATAGCGCAAACGTGTCGCCCAGTGGCCATCTGTGACAATAAGCAGCAGGTTGCCTTCACGCCAGGACGCCACGCGGCAATGTTCGCGTGCAGCCGGTTGCAGTTGGGTTTCAAGCAGTCTTTGCAGGCGGTCCAGGCGTTGAGCATGGCCAAAGATGGCTTTCAGCGGCTTGGCATCACGAAGCAACACGGCGGGAGCGCGGGCTGATAAGGGGCGAAATGCCATTATTGGACACCTTAAGTAACAGAGCCGCCATCTTAGCAGAACCCGCCTGTACGGCCCCAGGCAATGCATTCCGTGGATTTTATTCATCAAATCAATTGGTAACTTCTGCGCTCCATGGGTTGAAGTTCCGGCAAAAGCCCTTATTTTAAACAAGCCCTCTCACAGCACCATGCCAGCATCGGGGAACAACGCCACTTTCCTCACCCACGAATCCGGGTAGAATGCGCGTTCGCATGCGGCCGTGAGGGCTGCTCGGGCCACTCACGGTGCGCCCTCCATCCCTATGTGTGGAAGAACCTGCCGATATGTTTGCGCCTTTGTTAAAGAAACTTTTTGGAAGCAAGAATGAGCGCGAAGTCAAACGCATGCTCAAGACGGTGCAGCTGGTCAATGCCTTCGAAGAGCAGATGGTTGCCCTTTCGGACGAGCAATTGCGCGCCAAGACCCAAGAGTTCAAGGCCCGCATAGCCAAAGGTGAAACCCTCGACAAGCTGCTGCCCGAAGCCTTTGCGGTCGCCCGTGAAGCCGGTAAGCGTGTCATGGGCATGCGCCACTTCGATGTCCAGTTGATCGGCGGCATGACCTTGCATGAAGGCATGATTGCCGAAATGCGTACCGGTGAAGGCAAGACCCTGGTGGCAACCCTGGGCGTTTACCTCAACGCACTGTCCGGCAAGGGCGTGCACGTTGTGACGGTGAACGACTACCTGGCCCGCCGGGACGCCAACTGGATGCGCCCGCTGTATGAATTCCTCGGCCTGACCGTCGGCGTGGTAACGCCTTTCCAGCCGCCGGAAGAGAAGCGCGCAGCCTATGCTTGCGATATTACCTACGGCACCAACAACGAATTCGGCTTCGACTACCTGCGCGACAACATGGCGTTCAGCATGGATGAAAAATTCCAGCGCGAACTCAACTTTGCCGTGATCGACGAAGTCGACTCCATCCTCATCGACGAAGCCCGTACCCCACTGATCATCTCCGGCCAGGCCGAAGACAGCTCGCGCCTGTACACCGAAATCAACAAGTTGATTCCGCGTCTGGAGCAGCACATTGAGGAAGTGGAAGGCGTGGTGACCAAAGAAGGTCACTTCAGCATCGACGAGAAGACCCGCCAGGTCGAACTCAACGAAGCCGGTCACCAGTTCGTCGAAGAGATGCTGACCCAGATCGGCGAGCTGGCCGAGGGTGAAAGCCTGTACTCGGCACACAACCTGGGCCTGTTGACCCACGTGTATGCCGGCCTGCGCGCCCACAAGCTGTTCCATCGCAACGTCGAATACATCGTGCAGGACGGTCAGGTCGTGCTGGTTGACGAACATACCGGCCGTACCATGCCGGGTCGTCGTCTGTCCGAAGGCCTGCACCAGGCCATCGAAGCCAAGGAACACCTCAACATCCAGGCTGAAAGCCAGACGTTGGCGTCCACCACCTTCCAGAACTACTTCCGTCTGTACAACAAGCTGTCCGGCATGACCGGTACGGCCGACACCGAAGCGTTCGAATTCCACCAGATCTACAACCTGGCCGTGATGGTCATTCCGCCGAACAAGCCGTTGGCGCGTAAAGACTTCAACGACCTGGTGTTCCTGACGGCCGAAGAGAAGTACGCGGCAATCATCAACGACATCAAGGACGGCATGGCTCAGGGTCGCCCGATCCTGGTGGGTACTGCCACCATCGAGACGTCCGAGCACGTGTCCAACCTGCTTAATAAGGAAGGCATCGAGCACAAGGTCCTGAACGCCAAGTTCCACGAAAAAGAAGCCGAGATCATCGCCCAGGCCGGTCGCCCAGGCGCACTGACCATCGCGACCAACATGGCCGGTCGTGGTACCGACATCCTGTTGGGCGGTAACTGGGAAGTGGAAGTCGCGGCACTGGAAAACCCGAGCCCTGAGCAGATCGCCCAGATCAAGGCTGACTGGCAGAAGCGCCACCAGGCCGTGCTGGAATCCGGTGGCCTGCAGGTGATCGCGTCCGAGCGTCACGAATCGCGTCGTATCGACAACCAGCTGCGTGGTCGTGCCGGTCGCCAGGGTGACGCCGGTTCCAGCCGCTTCTACCTGTCCCTGGAAGACAGCCTGATGCGCATCTTCGCCTCGGACCGCGTGAAGAACTTCATGAAGGCCCTGGGCATGCAGTCCGGCGAAGCGATCGAGCACCGCATGGTGACCAACGCCATCGAGAAGGCTCAGCGTAAGGTTGAAGGCCGCAACTTCGACATTCGTAAGCAACTGCTCGAGTTCGATGACGTCAACAACGAACAGCGTAAAGTGATCTATCACATGCGTAACACGTTGCTGGCTGCCGACAACATTGGCGAGACCATCGCTGATTTCCGTCAGGATGTACTCAACGCCACCGTCAGCGCACACATTCCGCCACAGTCTCTGCCAGAGCAGTGGGATGTTGCCGGTCTGGAAGCGGCGTTGAAGAGCGATTTTGGTGTCGACCTGCCGGTTCAGCAGTGGCTGGACGAAGACGATCACCTGTACGAAGAAACCCTGCGTGAAAAACTGATGGCCGAACTGCTGGCCGCGTACAACGAGAAAGAAGAACAGGCGAGTGCCGAAGCGCTGCGCACCTTCGAGAAACAAATCGTACTGCGCGTGCTGGACGATCTGTGGAAAGACCACCTGTCGACCATGGACCACCTGCGTCACGGCATCCACCTGCGTGGCTATGCCCAGAAGAACCCGAAGCAGGAGTACAAGCGCGAGTCGTTCACGCTGTTCTCCGAACTGCTGGATTCGATCAAGCGCGATTCGATTCGCGTGCTGTCCCACGTTCAGGTGCGTCGCGAAGACCCGATCGAGGAAGAAGCCCGCCTGCGTCAGGAAGCCGAAGCTCTGGCTGCGCGCATGCAGTTCCAGCATGACGAAGCACCGGGGCTGGAAGCGCCCGAGGTATTGGGCGAAGAGGTCGACGTGGCCCTGGCTCAAACCCCGGTTCGCAATGACCAGAAGCTGGGCCGCAACGAGCTGTGCTACTGCGGTTCGGGCAAGAAGTTCAAACACTGCCACGGCCAGATCGAATAAGATTTTTGCCTGACGCTGCTACACCCTGCGCCGCGACCGGCCCCTGCCGTCGCGGCGTTTTGCCATTAATTTCGCCGTTGCTCACGACGGCACAGACATCATCTGATTTTTAAGGAGCGCATTCATGGCTGTTGGTCTTGGTCCTTTGCCCACATTGCACCCGGTTGCCGGTTTTGAACTCGGTATCGCTTCTGCCGGCATCAAGCGCCCGGGGCGCAAGGATGTGGTAGTGATGCGCTGTGCCGAAGGCTCGACCGTCGCCGGTGTGTTCACCCTCAACGCGTTCTGCGCCGCGCCAGTGATCCTGGCCAAGCAGCGCGTTGCCGGCACGATCCGTTACCTGCTGACCAACACCGGCAATGCCAACGCCGGCACCGGCGAGCCAGGCCTGGTGGCGGCCGCGCGCACCTGCGCCAAGCTGGCCCAGTTGACCGGCGTTGACGCCAGCCAAGTGCTGCCGTACTCCACCGGCGTGATCGGTGAACCGCTGCCCGTCGAGAAAATCGAAGGCGCATTGCAAGCCGCGTTGGACGACCTGTCTGTGGATAACTGGGCCGCGGCAGCAACCGGCATCATGACCACCGATACCCTGCCCAAGGGCGCCAGCCGCCAGTTCGTGCACGATGGCGTGACCGTCACCGTGACCGGTATCAGCAAGGGCGCGGGCATGATCCGTCCGAACATGGCCACCATGCTCGGCTACATCGCCACCGACGCCAAAGTCTCCCGCGACGTGCTGCACAGCCTGATCCTCGACGGCGCCAACAAGTCGTTCAACCGCATCACCATCGATGGCGACACCTCGACCAACGACTGCTGCATGCTGATCGCCACCGGCCAGGCCAACCTGCCGGAAATCACCGAGGCCAGCGGCCCGTTGTTCGCGGCGTTGAAGCAAGCAGTGTTTGAAGTGTGCATGGACGTGGCCCAGGCCATCGTGCGTGACGGCGAGGGCGCCACCAAGTTTGTGACCGTTGAAGTGAATGGCGGCGGCAATCACCAGGAATGCCTGGACGTTGGCTACACCGTGGCGCATTCGCCGCTGATCAAGACGGCGCTGTTTGCCTCTGACCCGAACTGGGGCCGTATCCTGGCCGCTGTGGGCCGTGCCGGCGTGCCGGACCTGGACGTGAGCAAGATCGACGTGTTCCTCGGTGACGTGTGCATCGCCAGCCGTGGCGCCCGCGCCGAGACCTACACCGAAGCCCAGGGCTCGGCGGTGATGCAGCAGGAAGAAATCACCATCCGCATCGAGCTGGGTCGCGGCGCGTGCAGCGAAACCATCTGGACCACCGACCTGTCCCACGAGTACGTAAAGATCAACGCGGAATACCGTACCTAAGAGGATAAGCACGGTGAAACGAGTGCATGTAGCAGCCGCGGTTATCCGCGGTGTCGACGGCAGGATCCTGCTGGCGCGCCGCGCCGATACCCAGCATCAGGGCGGCCTCTGGGAGTTTCCCGGCGGCAAGGTGGAGGCCGATGAGTTGGTTGAAACCGCACTGTCCCGCGAATTGCAGGAAGAGCTGGGCATCCAGGTCACCACGGCGCGGCCGCTGATCAAGGTGCAGCATGATTACCCGGACAAACAGGTGTTGCTGGATGTCTGGGAAGTCTCGGCCTTTACCGGCGAGCCGCACGGAGTCGAGGGGCAACCGTTGGAATGGGTGGCACCTCGGGACCTGCTCAACTATGAGTTCCCGGCGGCTAATGCGCCGATCGTTGCGGCGGCGCGTTTGCCTGCCGAGTACCTGATCACCCCTGGCGAACTGGAAACCCCGACGTTACTGCGGGGTATCCGGAAAGCTATAGCTGGCGGCATCAAGCTGGTGCAACTGCGTGCGCCCAATGGCTACGACCCTAAATACCGTGACCTGGCGGTGGACGCAGTAGGCCTGTGCGCCGGCAAGGCTCAGTTGATGCTCAAGGGACCGTTCGAGTGGCTGGGGGATTTTCCTTCGGCCGGTTGGCACATGACCTCGGCACAACTGCGTAAATACGCGAGCAAAGGTCGACCGCTTCCTAAAGATCGTTGGTTGGCGGCGTCTTGCCACAATGCCGAGGAGCTGGCACTGGCAGAGATGATGGATGTGGATTTCGTCACGCTGTCGCCGGTGCAGCCGACCCAGACTCACCCTGATGCACAGCCATTGGGATGGGAGCAGGCGGCAGAGTTGATCCGTGGGTTCAGCAAGCCCGTATTTCTGCTAGGCGGGGTTGGGCCCGCCGAGCGGGAACAGGCTTGGGAGGCTGGGGCTCAGGGTGTGGCGGGGATTCGGGCATTTTGGCCTGAGGTTTGATGGTGTTCTGACGGGCCTCTTCGCGAGCAAGCCCGCTCCCACAGTTGACCGAGTTCTACCTTTGAAATGCGGTCGAATGTGGGAGCGGGCTTGCTCGCGAAGGCGTCAGATCAGGCACTGAAAACTCAGTGGGGCTTAGCAGCCGCCTGCCACAACACCTCAGCCACACCCTGGCGCTTGGCAATCACCCGCGCCGCCACAAACAGCAGATCCGACAGCCGATTGATGTACGCCAGCCCCACGCCTTCCAACGACTCAACCGCATTCAACTGCTGACACCGCCGCTCCGCACTGCGCGCCAGGCTTCGGCATACATGGGCTTGGGCGATCAACGCCGAGCCACCGGGCAGGATGAAGTTCTCCAGCGGCCCCACTTCCTCATTCCAACGATCGATCGCCGCTTCCAGTCGATCCACTTCCGCAGCGTTCAACGCTTTGTACACCGGCATTGCCAGTTCCCCCCCCAGATCGAACAAACGATGCTGGCAAGGCGTAAGCACCTCGATCACATCCCTTAACTCCGGATGCTTGCCACTCTGTTCTTCGAGGCTGGCCAGCAACAAGCCCAACTGGCTGTTCAGCGTATCCACCTCACCAATTGCCTCCACCCGTGGGTGGTCCTTGGGCACGCGGCGGCCATCGCCCAGGCCGGTTTCACCCTTGTCGCCGGTGCGGGTGTAGATCTTCGACAGGCGAAAGCCCATGGTTAGTGCTCCAGTTGATTCAATTCGTAAGGAGGAATTTGGCTGCCGGCCAATGGCAGGCGCAGGGTGAAACAGGTGCCCTGGCCCAGGGTGGAATGCACTTCCATCTGGCCCTTGTGGTTGTTGGTGATGATGAAATACGACACCGACAGCCCAAGCCCGGTGCCCTGGCCGATTTCCTTGGTGGTGAAGAATGGCTCGAAGGTGCGCTTGCGCACGTTCTCGCTCATGCCGATGCCGTTGTCTTCCACCTGGATCTCCGCCCAGGGCGGGTTGAGGCGAGTGCGCAGGATGATGCGTCCCGGTTCGCTGTCGTCTTCACGCAGGTGAATGGCTTGGGCGGCGTTTTTCAGCAGGTTGAGCAGTACTTGTTCGAGTTCGTTGGCGGTGCCGGGCACCGGGCCGAGTTGAGGGTCGAACTGGCGGATGATTGCCTGGCCCTTGAAGTCGAAGCCGATGGCCAGGTCGAAATCATTGCCGGCGATTTCCACGGCCTGGTCGATCAGCGCAGGCAGGTCGCATGGTGCCATCTGCCGGTTGCTGCGACGGCTGAAACTGAGCATGTGGGTGACGATCTTCGCCGCCCGCGCCCCGGCCTGCTGGATGCCATCCAGCAACTGCGGCACTTCGCGGCTTTGCAGGTAGCAGTTGACCGTTTCCAGCTCGATGCCAGCCTGTTCCGCATGCTCCAGGTTCTTGGGCAAATCGGGGGACAGGCGGCGGCGGATGTTCTGCACGTTATGCAGTATCGCCCCTAGCGGGTTATTGATCTCATGGGCCATGCCGGCAGCCAGGCCACCCACGGAAAGCATTTTCTCCGACTGCACCATCATTTCTTCCAGGGACAAGCGCTGGGTGATGTCATCGATACGGATCACCACGCCACGCCCGGCCCCGCCCATCAGCGGGTAGAAGGTCAGAGCGTAATGCTTGGCTTCGTCGTCCTTGAACCAGGTGACACGCTCGATGCGCTCCACGGTGTGTTGCTCAACTGCCGCCCGGATCTGCGGCAGGTAAGGCTTGAGCGGCTGGAACGCGAGGTAGATCGGCTGGTTGAGGGCTTCGTCCAGGCGTGTGCCGGAGAGGGCGCTGGCCTCCTGGTTCCATTGGGTGACGTAGAGCTGTTCATCCAGGGCGATCAGCGCCGAGGGCATCGAGTCGATGATGCTGTTCAGGTAATTCTGGAAGCCGGTGAGTTTCTTCTCGATCTTGCTGCGAACCTGCACTTCCAGTTCCAGTTTGCGGTTGGTGTGGCGAGTTTCCTCCGCCAGACCCTGAGCCTGGTCATACGCCGCCTGGGAGTCGTCCCGCGCGCGTTTGAGTTGTTGCTCACGGGCTTCGATGCGCGACAGCATGGTGTTGAAGGCTTCGGCCAGGCTGCCGATTTCATCGTGGTTGCCGCGACCGGCGCGCAGGGCGTAGTTCTCTTCGCGGGTGACTTGGCGTGAAAGCTCTTCCAGCTCGTGGATCGGCCGGGTGATCAGCCGTTTGATCTGGCGGGCGATGATCAGCCACAACAGCACGCTGAAAATCAGGATGCCCAGGCTCGCCGTCAACGTGCCGGTATAGAACGCTACGGGCAACTCGCTGCTGGCCACCAACAACAAATGCCCGGACGGCTGGCCTGCGCGGGGGAGTGTAATGACTTGGTTACTGCGAAACTCGGTCACGCGCCAGGCTTCGATGTGCCGATAGTTGTCCGGCAGGTGCAGGCGGTCGCCGTGTTGCATCTGCGCCAGGCGGTTGCCTTCGCCGTCGTAGAGGGCGGCGGCGCGCAAGGGCGAATAGCTGGTCAGTTCGTTGAGCAGCGCGTCAGCCTTGGCCGGCGATTCGAGGGCTTCGGCGGCGAGCGCGGGGTTGGACACCAGGCGGCCGATGGCCTGTAAGGCCTGGGGCGCCATGCTTTCCTGGGAGATCCAGTAGGCGGCGCTGATAAAGGTCAGGTTGGCCACCAGTAGCACGGTGGTCAACAGCACCAGCAGGGCGGCCAGCAGTTTCTGCCCGACCGGTAGGTTTTCTAGACGCTGGCGCAGCGGCATCAGGGTTTTCCCAGGTGATAGACAGGCGGGCAGGGTAGCGCGTGGCTCAGTCGCGGGGCAATCCGCGTGCAAGCAAGTGCTCCACCAAGCGTACTTGCAGTTGTTGCAGGTGCGGCAGGTTCAGTTGGTGACGAGAGGCCGCCTGGCAAGCATAGCCCAATAGATAGCTGATTTCGGTGCGACGGCCGGCGGTTACGTCCTGATACATGGACGAGTAGTTGGCGGCGGTGGCCTGGATCACCCGTTCCACTTCGTGTTGCAGGTCCTGGGCGGCAGCCGGTTGGCCGCAGCACTCCAGCAGTTCGCCGAGTTCGGCGCACAGGGTTGCGACTTCGCAGTGATGGGCTTGCAGTTCTCCATTACGGCACTGGTACAGCACGGTCAGCGGGTTGATGGCGCAATTGAGCGCCAGCTTGCGCCACAGCCGTGTGAGGATGTCGGTGCTCCAATCGTGGGGGATACCGGCCGCTTGCAAGTCATCCAGCCAAAGCGGCGGGGTGGGGTGGCTTGCGTCTCCCAGCCAGGTGTAGCCATGGCCGGCAAACACCACACGCCAGTCGCCATCGCGAAACGCGCCTTCGGTACTGGAGGCAAAGATGCAGCGTGCCTGGGGCAGTTGCGCGGCCACAGCATCCTGGCTGCCGAGGCCGTTCTGCAACAGGATCAGTTCGGCTTCGGGTGCCAGCCGGTGCTGCAACTGTGCGACGGCGCCTTGGGCGTCGTAGGCTTTGCACGCCACAAGTAGACGATGAATCGGCTCTGGGCTGTCAGGCGTTTCACCAATCACCGGGTAAGTGTGTTCTATGCCGTGTTCCACCAGGGTCAGCCCCTTGGCTGACTGATAATTGGCCAGGCGCGCCGCATCGCGCAGGATCAACCGCACGGGCACGCCTGCACGCGCCAGACGCGTGGCCCACAGTGTACCCAGGCTGCCGGCGCCGAGAATATGCCAAGTGGTCGACATCAGTTTGTACTCCGAAGGGGCGCCCGCAGCGAACGGGACAAAAGAACCGCTATAATGCCCCGGCATTTTAGCTTGGGCGCGCTCCATCTCTACTGAGCCCGCCCCTTATATTGGAGAAATGACATGCCTTCGTTCGACGTGGTATCCGAACTGGACAAACACGAAGTCACCAACGCCGTCGAGAACGCCGTCAAGGAACTGGACCGTCGCTATGACTTGAAAGGCAAGGGCAGCTTCGAATTCAAGGAAAAAGAGCTGACCGTCAACCTGACCGCTGAAGCCGATTTCCAGCTGGAAGCGATGATCGAGATCCTTAAGCTGTCGCTGGTCAAGCGCAAGATCGACGCGCAATGCCTTGAAATCAAGGACGCCTACGCCTCCGGCAAGCTGATGAAGCAAGAAGCGGTCCTCAAGGAAGGTATCGACAAGGAGCTGGCGAAGAAGATCGTTGCTCACATCAAGGACGCCAAGCTGAAAGTCCAGGCCGCGATCCAGGGTGAGCAGGTTCGCGTCACCGGCAAGAAGCGTGACGACCTGCAAGAGGCCATCGCGGCCCTGCGCGCCAAGACCTTCGACATGCCGCTGCAGTTCAATAACTTCCGCGACTGATGGCACTTTGGGGAACCTGTGAGCGTTTTTGACGTCCCACGCCCCAGAACTTGCGCCGACTATTGAGCCCTACGGGGCTCAATTGCATTTATGGCCACTCAATACGCCGAACATCCGGTAAATAGGAGAATGTAGATGGATTTGAACGCTGAAGTGGATCACCTGATCAAGACCTCGGAATCATGGCTGCCGATGATTATGGAATACGGTAGCCGGTTCTTGCTGGCTTTGGTCACCTTGGTCATCGGTTGGTGGCTGATTAACGTGTTGACCCATCGCGTGGGGCGCCTGCTGGCCCTGCGCAATGCTGACATGGCGCTGCAACATTTCATTACCAGACTTGCGAACGTCGCCCTCAAAATCATGCTGGTGGTCAACGTGGCCTCGATGATCGGCGTGGCAACCACCTCGTTCATTGCGGCGATCGGCGCCGCCACCCTGGCCATCGGCATGGCATTGCAAGGCAGCCTGGCGAACTTCGCCGGTGGCGTGCTGATTCTGTTGTTCCGCCCGTTCCGCATTGGTGACTGGATCGAAGCCCAAGGTACTTCGGGCACCGTCGATAGCATCCAGATCTTCCACACCGTGCTGCGTACCGGCGACAACAAGACCGTGATCGTACCGAACGGCATACTGTCCAACGGTCTTATCACCAACACCAACCGTCAGCCGACCCGCAAGGTGGTGTTTGATGTGGGCGTCGACTATGAAGCCGACCTGCAGAAAGCCCGTGAAGTGTTGCTGGAGCTGGCGAAAGATCCACGCGTATTGGCAGACCCGGCTGCGGTGGCGGTGGTGTCGACCTTGGGTGACAGTTCGATCACCGTTTCCCTGCGTTGCTGGACCAAGACGGCCGATTACTGGGACGTGGTGTTCATGTTGAACGAACTTGCACGGGACCGTTTGAAAGCGGCAGGGATTGATATTCCGTTTCCGCAGCGGGTTATTCGTGTGATGCAGGAAACAGCTGCCAAGTAATCTGGGATCATTTTTGAACTTGGCCGTTAGGTCAGGTTCAAGGTGTAAGCGGTAATCTCGTTAGTTAGCTTGCTAGTTATTCCAGTGCTGAAACATTACAGCCATAAAAAAGCCGCTCCCTTGTTAAACAAGGGAGCGGCTTTTTGTTTAAGGCCGAGGCCTTAAGTCATCGTTGTAATTAAAGCGTCAATTACAAGATGTTCAGCGGGTATTGCGCGATCAGACGTAGTTCGTCGATGGACGAAGAACCGTAGTAAACGCCATCAGACGAACGATAGGTCGCTTGACGCACACGCAGGCTCAGGTCTTTGGCCGGGCCGCTCTGGATCACGTATTTGGCTTCGATGTCGCGTTCCCACTCTTTACCGTTCGAGGTGGTGGCAGTGTTGGCGCCGCTACCGGTCACGTAACGAGTCATGAAGCTCAGGCCAGGAATGCCGAAGGTTGCCATGTTGATGTCGTAGCGCGCCTGGTAGGACTTCTCGCCTTCGGCGTTGAAGTCGGAACGGGCGATGGAGTTGGCCAGGAATACCGTGCCGCCGCCGTCTACGCCGTAGCCGTAGTCGCCGTCGCCGGTAACTTTCTGGGCAGCCAGCGTGAAGGTGTGAGCACCGATGGTGTACGCACCCTGCAAGCTGAACGCGCGGTTATCGAGCTTGGTACGTTCTGCGAACGGCAGAGCGCTGTCTTTGGAAGCACGTTGCAGGCCTTCGCCTTCGCTCTTGGTGTCGTAGATATTGAAGTCCAAGGCAAACGACTGGTCATCGCTGATCGCGTGGGTCCAGTTGAGGTTGCTGTAGTACTTGCGGAAATAATCCTCAGTTTTTGCGTAGTACAGGCTACCGGTGAACTCAGGTGTGAAGGAGTAGACACCGCCGACGAAGTCGGTTTTGGTCAAGCCCAGGCTGTCATGGTAGGTCTGGTTTTGCGCGACGCTGGAAGTGAAGTGACCGCCTTCAAGCTTCAGGCCTTTGATCTCGCTGCTGGTGATCGAGATACCCTGCGGCAACTCTGGCAGCAAACGGCTATCGTCGGAAGCGAAGACTGGGGCTGTGGTGTATTGATCACCAATTTTAAGCACAGTATCGGAGATACGGAATTTAACCGCGCCGCCGCCTTTGGAGTAGTCGTCTTGCGAGCGACCGTCGGAACCGGTTGGGAACAGACCAGTACCAGCGCGACCCTTGCCGCTGTCGAGCTTGACGCCCAACAGGCCAATCACGTCAACACCGACACCGATGGTGCCTTGGGTGAAGCCCGATTGGTACAGGGCATTGAAGCCCAGGCCGGATTCTTCGGCACGGCTCTGGGAACCTGGGCCCGACGGGTTGTTGCGGAAATCGCGGCTGAAGTACAGGGCGCGAGTGTTGATGCTGAAAGTGCTGTCTTCAACAAAGCCTTTGGAATCGCTTTGGGCGGACGCCATTGCGAACTGCGTAGTGCCTGCTGAAACAGCCAGGGCGATCATGCTCCACTTCATCACGCGCATCGTGATTTGCTCCTTTGGTTTTAGGAAGAGTACTGCCGTCCCACCTATATTTTTGTCTGGGCGGCTCTTTCTTTTTGTGTCGGCGCAAAGTTATATCACGCTGACAATATTGGCGATACTTGCCCAACTTTCCTTTCAGCTTCTTTACGAGCTTGTCGTAGATTGCTATATCCATGTCGCAAATTCACAGCCTCACTGTAACGAGGCTGACAACTTCAATGCTGTTTTCAGACCGTTAAAAGAACGCAAAAAAACGTTACTTTGTTAAGTTTGAAATGTTCCTTGGCGCGCATTGAACCGCTGCTGTTTTTCATCGCGAAACACCTGCTTCCCGTCCGGTGCCGTTGCCGACGATAGAGGGATCAATGCAGCAAGCGTGCCCAAACCGTAAATCGAATGTCATTTTTTCGTGAAAAACGTTACCGCTTCGTGAAAACCGCATAAGCACGGGGTTTTTACGCCGATTGGTTTGGCCTTGACGCTCGGGCTCTGTGCCTGTGTTGTGGTGCATAAATCCTGTATCTGGGAAAAACGTTACCCGTTCACCCCATTCAGTGGGTAATCGGCGGATCTCTTTGAGGCGCAATTGGGTCATTTTGGTGCATGGCCTCTGATGCCTCAGTGTTTGGGTGATGGCTCAATGCCTTGTTTTGTGAGGCCTCTGCATCGCGGTTCTCATCGCAATGTTCTGATCTGTGCTTGATCAATCGCCGAAGGATTGATGGTTGAGCGTAGTCGAAAAAATCGTTTGGATCGAAATGGTGCACTTTTTTTCGCCACGCCTTGCCTGGGCGCGTATTGGTCGGCGTGAAGCAATAGCGATTCGCGGGTATGCTGGTGGCCTTGAACCTGACCTGCCGAACGGAGTGCCTGCGGTGTTCGCTTTAGATCAACGCCTTCAACAAGACACACTGGTCATCGGGGATTTCCCCCTGTGCCGCCTGCTGTTGTCCAATGACTCGAACTACCCTTGGTTCATCCTGGTGCCGCGCATCAACAGTATCAGCGAAGTGTTTCAACTGGATGTCGTCGACCAGCAACGCCTGTGGCAGGAAACGACTGCCCTGGCCCAGTTGCTTAATGAAGGTTTGGCCGCCGACAAGATGAACATCGGCGCTCTGGGCAACGTGGTCAGCCAGTTGCACGTGCATGTGATTGTGCGCAAACGTGATGATGCCGCCTGGCCTGCGCCGGTATGGGGCAAGCATCCTGCGCAGCCTTATACCGATCAGCAAGTGTCAGCCATTCGTGCTCGTCTGCGCGAGCTGTTGCCCGCCGACTTCGTCTTTACCCAGGGTTGAATCATGGATCTGCAAGACCGCGTCAACGATCTGGAAAGTCGCCTGGCCTTCCAGGACGACACCATCGAGACTCTCAATGACATCCTTGTCACCCAGCAGCGCGCCGTCGAACGCCTGCAACTGCAGATGACCGCGTTGCTCAAGCGCCAGGAAGAAATGGGCGGTCAGTTCGAAACGTCCGAAGAAG
>NZ_JBBGYS010000057.1:0-42135 GCF_037479595.1 Pseudomonas sp. MYb541
CCCCCCCCCCCCCCCCCCCCCCCCCCCCCCCCCCCCCCCCCCCGACCCGCGTCATGCCGTGGCCATCGAACGCATGGGCGCGTTATGGGGCAGCCTCGATACGCTGCCGGCCAAACCTGCACGCATTGCCCTGAACCGCGCATTCGCTCCACGACGCCCACGAGGTGCGCAGGTGGTGGGCTTGCTTGGCATAGTCTTGTGCGGCTGGCTGGGCCTGCAACACCTGCCGGTCTGGATGGCCGACCAGCGCACCGGCGTTGGCGAGCGCCGGCAGATCGCCCTCGAAGACGGCAGCCAGTTGCAGCTCAACAGCAATTCCGCGGTGGACGTGAAGTTCGACGGCCATCAACGGGTCATCGAACTGCTGCAGGGCGAGCTCTGGGTGGACGTGGCCAAGGATGCGCAACGGCCTTTCGTGGTGCGTACCGACCAAGGGACGGCCACGGCATTGGGCACGCGTTATCTGGTCAAGCGTGCGGCGGATGGCACCACGGTGGTCACGGTGATCGAGTCCACCGTCGCGGTCAAAGGCGACACCCGCGACGGGGTCAAGGTCACGGCCGGCCAGCGTACGGTCCTCGACCACGGCCGTGCCCAACCGCCGCAAGCCATCGGCAACAGCGACCCGGACGCCTGGACCCGTGGCCTGCTCAAGGTCAATGACCAACCCTTGAGCGAGGTGCTGCAAACCCTCGCCAGCTACCGCGACGGCATGCTGCGCTTCGATCCCCAGGCCTTGCAGAACCTGCGGGTGTCCGGCGTGTTCAAGCTGGACGACACGGCGGCGGCGCTCTCGTCACTGGCTGACAACTTGCCGATCCAGGTGGAGTACTTCACCGACCTGCTGGTGGTGGTCAAGCCGCGCTAGCGTTCGTGCTGGCGTAGACGTTTGTACAGGGTATTGCGGCTCACCCCCAGCTCCCGCGCCAGGTGGGAGATGTTGCCGCCGGCTGCCTTCAAGCGCTGGTTCAGGTCAATGCTGTCATCCAGGTATTCACTGGCGGGCAGCGGCGGCTCCACCTTCAAGTCCACAAAGAAATCATCCGGCAGATGCTCTGCGCGGATCGGTTGTTCTTCGGCCATGGCCAGCGCCACCTGCAACACGCTGCTCACCTGACGCAGATTCCCCGGCCACGGATGCTGCTCGAATAGCGCCAGCACTTCGGCGCTGAGGCCCGCCCATTGAGTCGGCTCGCGGTGCTGCTGCCACAGTTGCTGGAACAGCGCCTGCTTGTCGGTCCGTTCGCGCAACGGCGGCAGTTCCAGGGTCAGGCCGCCGATGCGGTAGTACAAGTCTTCACGGAAACGTCCGGCCTGTACCAGCTCACGCAACGCGCGGTTAGTGGCCGAGATGATGCGCAAGTCCACCGGGAACAATTCGCTGCTGCCCACCGGCTGCACACAGCGTTCCTGCAACACCCGCAGCAAACGGGCCTGGGTCGGCAGGGGCATATCACCGATCTCATCGAGAAACAGCGTGCCTTTGTCGGCCTTGCGGATCAGGCCGATGCTGCCTTTCTGATTGGCGCCGGTAAAGGCGCCTTTTTCGTAGCCGAACAGTTCCGATTCCACCAGTTCGGCGGGAATCGCCGCACAGTTCACCGCGATAAACGCCTTCTGGCTGCGCGAACTGGCCTGGTGCAGAGCTTTGACAAACACTTCCTTGCCCACGCCGGTCTCGCCGTGGATCAGCAGCGGAATGTCCTTCTCCAGTAAACGTTCGGCCTGGCGCACGGCTTTTTCCACGCGCACATCGCCGAAGTGCAGGGTCTTGAGACCGATCGACGCAGGCTTCGGCGGCGTCGGCTCGGTGAACACGCGTGCCTGCACGGGCACCTGCTTGGGGCGTCTCAACAAACATTGGAAACGGTTGCGTCCCGCGGCTTGCAGGGAGAAGGGCAGCCCTTCCGGCTGGTTCAACAACTCCAGCAATGACACCTTGAACAAACTGTCGATCATCACCCGCGACAAGCTGATACCCAGCAGGTTGTCGGCACGCCGGTTGGCCGACAACACCTGGCCGCTCTCATCAAAAATCAACAAGCCCGCCCATTGACTGTCGAGGTTGCTCAGGCCGGTGTTGAACGTCAGTTGAAAGTGCTCGCCGCGAAACAGGTTGAGGATCAGCCGGTTTTCCACGGTCTGGCTCATCATCTTGACCATGCCCAGGGTGTGGGAGGGCGGCAGGTAGCTGTCGCTGGACACATCCAGCACTGCGATGATCTCGCGCTGGGCATCGAAGATCGGCGCCGCCGAGCCGGTCATGAAGCGGTTAGCCTTGAGGAAGTGTTCATCGTGTTCGATATGCACCGCCTGGGCACACGCCAGCGCGGTGCCGATGGCATTGGTGCCGCTGGAGCGCTCCATCCAACTGGCGCCAGGGTTGAAGCCGCGCGCCAGCTTGGGCTCGATAAAACGCTGGGTGCCCCAACTGGTCAGCACCTGGCCCTGGTTGTCGGCCAACATGATCAGGCAATTGGAATTGCTGAGGATGTTTTCGTAGTAGGGCAGCACTTCCTGATGGGTGGTCTGCACCAGCGAATGCTGGCTTTCCAGCAATTGGCTGATGCCCTCGGCGGGGAGTTGGTCGAAGCTGGGCGTGCTCTGGTGATCCAGGCCGAAGGCGCGGCAACGGCGCCAGGATTCCTGGATAAGGGTGTCGTGAGCCAGTGGTTCGGCCATGGGCGACCTTCTGCTTTTTATTGTTTTTATGGGGGCCCGCAGGCGCGGGGGCCTAACTAGTGTTGTTCAGTACTGTTCATTGTCAACCCCCTGAGTGTTCAGTTGTTCAGCCAGGGTTGTTCATTTCTGTTCACTCCTGAACATCGCTCTCTCGTCATTTCCTTGTGGATCAAGCACCTGCCAGTTCTGGCACGAAACTCGCTCTAGCGGATTGCCAGATTCATTCCAATAATAAAAAGGTCGTGTCATGTCATTGACCCTGGAAAATGTCTCCCGCGTTGTCGAAGGCCAAACCTGGATCGACGACGCCACCCTGCGATTCGAAGCTGGATCCTTCAACGTCCTGCTCGGCCGCACCCTGTCCGGCAAGACCAGCCTGATGCGCCTGATGGCCGGCCTGGACAAGCCAAACAGCGGCCGCATCCTGATGAACGGCGTGGATGTCACGCAAAAACCGGTGCGCCTGCGCAACGTGTCGATGGTGTACCAGCAGTTCATCAACTACCCGACCATGACCGTGTTCGAGAACATTGCCTCGCCGTTGCGCCAGGCCGGTGTGTCCAACGAGGTGATCCAGGGCAAGGTGCTGGAAACCGCGAAAATGCTGCGCATCGAAAAATTCCTCCAGCGCCACCCGTTGGAACTCTCCGGCGGCCAGCAGCAACGCACGGCCATGGCCCGTGCGCTGGTCAAGGACGCCGAGCTGATCCTGTTCGACGAGCCGCTGGTAAACCTGGACTACAAACTGCGCGAAGAGCTGCGTCAGGAAATGCGCGAGCTGTTCGCCGCGCGCCATACCATTGCCATCTATGCCACCACCGAGCCCAATGAAGCCCTTGCCCTCGGCGGCACCACCACCATCCTGCACGAAGGCCGGGTGATCCAGAGCGGCAAGGCCGCCGAGGTGTATCACCAGCCGCAGACGGTGCTGGCCGCCGAGCTGTTTTCCGAGCCGCCGATCAACCTGATGCCAGGTCGCATCAGTGGCAACGAAGTGAGCTTCGCCAATTTCGTGCACTTCCCGCTGAACGTCGACCTGCGCCCCATTGGCGAAGGCGAGTTCCGTTTCGGCGTACGCCCCAGCCATATCAGTCTGGTGCCGAGTAACGATGACGATCTGGAGCTGGCGGTCACCGTGGAAGTCGCGGAGATCAGCGGTTCGGAAACCTTTCTGCACGTGCGCAGCGAGCATTTCCTGCTGGTGCTGCACCTGCCGGGCGTGCACGAGTACGACGTCGATGCGCCGATCCGTGTGTACATCCCCACCCATAAACTGTTTGTGTTCGATGGTCAGGGCCGTTTGGTCCAGGCCCCCGGGCGCCGTGTCGCGAGGGTTGCCTGATGGCCGAGATCCATTTGCAGAACCTGGCACACAGCTACAGCCCTACGCCGAGTGGTCCTGAGGACTACGCCATCCGGGAAATGAACCATGTGTGGGAGCAGGGTGGAGCCTACGCTTTGCTTGGGCCGTCGGGCTGCGGCAAGTCGACCTTGCTCAATATTATCTCCGGCCTGCTCAGCCCATCCGAAGGTCAGGTGTTGTTCGACACCAAAGTGGTCAACGACCTCACCCCGGAAAAACGCAACATCGCCCAGGTGTTTCAGTTCCCGGTGGTGTACGACACCATGACGGTGTTCGACAACCTGGCGTTCCCGCTGCGTAACCAGGGCATGGCCGAGGCGAAAATTCACAGCAAGGTGCAGGAAATTGCCGAAGTCCTCGACCTGCAAAACCTCCTGACTAAAAAGGCCCGCAACCTCACCGCCGACGAAAAGCAGAAGGTCTCCATGGGCCGTGGGCTGGTGCGTGACGATGTGTCGGCGATCCTCTTTGACGAACCGCTGACCGTGATCGACCCGCACCTCAAGTGGAAACTGCGGCGCAAGCTCAAGCAGATCCACGAGCAGTTCAACATCACCATGGTCTATGTCACCCACGACCAGTTGGAGGCCTCGACCTTCGCCGACAAGATCGCGGTGATGTACGGCGGGCAGATCGTGCAATTCGGCACGCCGCGTGACCTGTTCGAACGGCCTAGCCACACTTTTGTCGGCTATTTCATCGGCAGTCCTGGGATGAATCTGATCGAGGTGCAGGCGGAGGCGGGCGGGGTGCGCTTTGCCGGCACCCATCTGCCGTTGTCCGAAGCCTTGCAGCAACGCATTGCCAACACCGATTACAAGAAGTTGCAGGTCGGCATCCGCCCGGAATTCATCCACGTGTGGGACGAGCACAACCCTGACGCAATGCAGGCCGATGTCACACACCTGGAAGACCTTGGCACCTACAAAATCATCACCCTCAACCTGGATGGCGCGTTGCTCAAGGTGCGCCTGGCCGAAGACAAACCGGTGCCCGAAGGCAAGGCCTCCATCAGCTTTCCCGCGCAGTGGCTGATGGTGTACGCCGACGATTACCTGCTGGAGGTGCAGCCATGAACAAGGTGCAGAACAACAAGGCCTGGTGGCTGGTGTTGCCGGTGTTCCTACTGGTGGCATTCAGTGCGGTGATCCCGATGATGACCGTGGTCAACTACTCGGTGCAGGACATCTTCGACCAGTCCAGCCGCTACTTCGTCGGCGCCGACTGGTACAAGCAGGTGCTGCTTGACCCGCGTCTGCACGACTCGCTGCTGCGCCAGTTCATCTACTCGGCCTGCGTGCTGCTGATCGAAATTCCGCTGGGCATCGCCATCGCCCTGACCATGCCGACCAAAGGTCGCTGGTCGTCGCTGGTGCTGATCATTCTCGCGATTCCGCTGCTGATCCCTTGGAACGTGGTGGGTACGATCTGGCAGATTTTTGGCCGCGCCGATATTGGTTTGCTGGGTTACAGCCTCAACGCCCTGGGCATCAGCTACAACTACGCGGCCAACACCATGGACGCCTGGGTCACGGTGCTGGTAATGGATGTATGGCACTGGACGTCGCTGGTGGCGCTGCTCTGCTACTCCGGGCTACGCGCGATTCCGGACGTGTACTACCAGGCTGCGCGGATTGATCGGGCATCGCCCTGGGCGGTGTTCCGACATATCCAGTTGCCGAAGATGAAAAGCGTGCTGCTGATCGCGGTGATGTTGCGCTTCATGGACAGTTTCATGATCTACACCGAGCCGTTCGTCCTCACCGGCGGCGGGCCGGGTAACGCCACCACGTTCCTGAGTCAGACGCTGACCCAGATGGCTGTAGGTCAATTCGACCTGGGCCCGGCGGCGGCTTTCTCGCTGGTGTATTTCCTGATCATCCTGTTGGTGTCCTGGCTGTTCTACACCGCCATGACCCACTCCGACGCCAACCGCTGAGGCCGCCAACATGAGCAAGCGCAAGGTTATTCCGCTGCTGATCTACATCCTGTTCCTGCTGGTGCCGATCTACTGGCTGCTGAACATGTCCTTCAAGAGCAACACCGAAATCCTCGGCGGGCTGACACTGTTTCCGCAGGATTTCACCTTGGCCAACTACAAGGTGATCTTCACCGACCCGAGCTGGTACACCGGTTACCTCAACTCGCTGTACTACGTAAGCCTGAACACGGTGATCTCCCTGAGCGTGGCGCTGCCGGCGGCCTATGCGTTTTCGCGCTACCGTTTCCTGGGCGACAAGCACCTGTTCTTCTGGCTGCTGACCAACCGCATGGCGCCGCCGGCGGTGTTTCTGCTGCCGTTCTTCCAGCTGTATTCGTCGATTGGTCTGTTTGACACCCATATCGCCGTGGCCCTGGCCCACTGCCTGTTCAACGTGCCGTTGGCGGTGTGGATCCTCGAAGGCTTCATGTCCGGGGTGCCCAAGGAAATCGACGAAACCGCCTACATCGACGGCTACTCGTTTCCCAAGTTCTTCGTGAAGATCTTCATCCCGTTGATTGGCTCCGGCATCGGGGTGACCGCGTTTTTCTGCTTCATGTTTTCCTGGGTCGAACTGCTGCTGGCGCGCACCCTGACCTCGGTCAACGCCAAGCCCATCGCGGCAGTAATGACGCGCACGGTCTCGGCGTCGGGTATCGATTGGGGCGTGCTGGCGGCGGCGGGGGTGTTGACTATCCTTCCCGGCATGCTGGTGATCTGGTTTGTTCGCAACCACGTGGCCAAGGGCTTTGCCCTGGGCCGGGTCTGAGGAGTCGATGATGGAATGGATGGCCTGGACCACCCCCACCGCGCTGTTCTTTAGTGCCATAGCCCTGATCCTCGCGGGCATGACCACCTGGGAATTGCGTTCGCCGAGCATTCCTCGGCGCGGTTTGTTACCGATCAGCACCACCCGTGGTGATCGTTTGTTTATCGGTCTTCTCGGCAGCGCCTACCTGCATTTACTGGTCATTGGCGCTACCGACTGGAGCATCTGGGTGGCGTCCGCGCTCTCCCTGGTATGGCTGTTGAGTGTGATGCGTTGGGGCTAGTGCCCTTGTGAATAAACAACCTGGAGGTCTCTATGTTGAATAAGAACAATAAGCTGCGACATAGCATTTCATTGGCCGCCGTACTGGCCCTCAGCGGTTTGAGCGCTTCGGCCTGGGCCGATGCGTACGAAGATGCCGCGAAAAAATGGATCGGCAGCGAATTCAAACCGTCCACCCTCACCGCTGAACAGCAGCTTGAGGAACTCAAGTGGTTTATCAAGGCGTCGGAACCGTTCCGTGGGATGAAGATCAACGTGGTGTCGGAAACACTCACCACCCACGAGTACGAGTCCAAGGTGCTGGCCAAGGCCTTCAGCGAAATCACGGGGATCAAGCTGACCCACGACCTGCTGCAGGAAGGCGACGTGGTGGAGAAGCTGCAAACCCAGATGCAGTCCGACAAGAACATTTATGACGGCTGGGTCAATGACTCGGACCTGATCGGTACGCACTTTCGCTACGGCAAGACCGAATCCATCACCGACCTGATGGCCAACGAAGGCAAGGACTTCACCTCGCCGACCCTGGATATCAAGGACTTTATCGGTATCTCCTTTACCACCGCGCCGGACGGCAAGATCTACCAGCTACCCGACCAGCAGTTCGCCAACCTGTACTGGTTCCGCGCCGATTGGTTTGAGCGAGCGGACCTGAAAGCCAAGTTCAAGGAAAAGTACGGTTATGAACTCGGCGTGCCGGTGAACTGGTCGGCCTATGAAGACATCGCCAAGTTCTTTAGCGAAGACGTCAAGGAAATCGACGGCAAGCGCGTGTACGGGCACATGGACTACGGCAAGAAAGACCCGTCCCTGGGCTGGCGCTTCACCGATGCCTGGTTCTCCATGGCCGGTGGTGGCGACAAGGGCCTGCCGAACGGCTTGCCGGTCGACGAGTGGGGTATTCGCGTGGAGGACTGCCACCCGGTCGGCTCCAGCGTCACCCGCGGCGGCGACACCAACGGCCCAGCCGCCGTGTACGCCACCCAGAAATACGTGGACTGGATGAAAGCCTACGCGCCACCGGAGGCGGCGGGCATGACCTTCTCCGAATCAGGCCCGGTGCCGTCCCAAGGCAACATCGCCCAGCAGATCTTCTGGTACACCGCGTTTACCGCCGACATGGTCAAGCCGGGCTTGCCGGTGGTGAATGCCGACGGCACGCCGAAGTGGCGCATGGCGCCGTCGCCGGTAGGACCGTACTGGGAAAAGGGCATGAAGAAGGGCTATCAGGACGTAGGATCCTGGACCTTCCTCAAGTCGACGCCTGAGAAGCAGAAACTCGCGGCCTGGCTCTACGCGCAGTTCGTGACCTCGAAAACCGTCTCGCTGAAGAAGACCATCGTCGGCCTGACGCCGATCCGTGAGTCCGACATCAACTCCCAGGCCATGACCGACATGGCGCCGAAACTGGGTGGCCTGGTGGAGTTCTATCGCAGCCCGGCGCGTACCGAATGGTCGCCGACCGGCACCAACGTGCCCGACTATCCACGCCTGGCACAACTGTGGTGGAGCAACATCGCGGCGGCCGCCAGCGGCGAGAAAACCCCGCAGCAGGCGCTGGACAACCTGGCCAAGGAACAGGACGCGATCATGACGCGCCTGGAACGCTCCAAGGTGCAACCGGTGTGCGGCCCGAAAATGAACCCAGAGCGTGACGCGCAATACTGGTTCGACCAGCCGGGCGCGCCGAAACCGAAACTGGCCAACGAAAAGCCGAAAGGCGAGACCGTGGCTTACGGCGACTTGCTTAAACAGTGGGAGGCGGCGCGCAAGTAACGCATTGAGTCATTGACGCTGAACCTGTGGTGAGGGAGCAAGCTCCCTCGCCACATCAGCTTCGCGCCGCCGCCAAGATTCGCGCCGTGTCCCGTGCCGGCGGCAACCCGAACACCCGCGCATAATCCCGGCTGAACTGGGTCGCGCTTTCATACCCCACCTCAAATGCCGCACTGGTCACGCTGCTGGCGCTGGCCACCATCAACGTGCGCGCCTGCAACAGCCGCACGCGTTTCTGGTACTGCAACGGGCTCAGGTTGGTCACCGCCTTGAAGTGCCGGTGAAATGCCGAAACGCTCATTGCAGCCTTCTGCGCCAACGCCTCCACACGAATCGGCTCGGCATAGTCGCGCCGGATCCACTGGATCGCCCGGCTGACCCGCGCCATGGCGGTGTCCGGTGCGGCAATCTCGCGCAACATCCAGCCGTGAGGGCCTTGCAGCACGTGGTAGAGGATTTCCCGTTCGTACGCGGGCGCCAAGGCGGCAATCGCCACCGGGTCGCCCATCAGGCGCAGCATGCGCACCCAGGCATCCATCAAGGCGGGCGTGACGGCCGCCACGGAGAAACCGGCTTCCTGTTCGCACCGTCCGTTGGGTGCCGGCAGGTCGTTGAGCAGGGTGGTCAGGACGGTCGGGTCAAGCGTCAGGCTCACCGCCAGGTAGGGCTCGCCCGTGATCGCCGGGTTCACCACGCCGACTGCGGGCAACTCGATGGACATCACAAAATAGGTCGCCGGGTCGTAATGCAGCGTGCGGTCGCCCACGGTCATGCACTTACTGCCCTGCAGGATCAGGTTGATCATCGGGTCATACACCGCCGCCAGCATATGCTCGGGAATCGCCCCCTGGACCATCGCCACGCGGGGAATGCCGGTCTCGGTGCGGCGGTTTTCGGCCTTGGCGGCCAAGGCGCGCAATTCGATCAATTGAGTATTCATGGCGGCCATGCTGTGCCTTCCGTTGAGCGTCGTGCAAGCAAAAAGCAGAAACAGGCAGGATTGGAGTAGGAACGGCTGCGTCGAAGAGTAGGGCGATGGCTACTGTGGTCACTCAACTTTTCAGCAGTGGAGCAGGCCATGGGCGTTATCGTGATTACCGGAGGCAGCCGTGGGATCGGTGCCAGTACCGCCGAGCTGTGTGCACGTCAGGGGCATGGGGTGATCCTGACATACAACCGCAACCCGGCCGCGGCACTGGCGGTGGTCCAGCGCATCGAGGCCAGCGGCGGTAAAGCCGTGGCGCTGGAATTGGATGTTGCCGCTGTCAGCACGTTCGCGGCATTTCGTGATGCCGTGACGCATGCCTTGCAGGCCACCTGGGGCGCGGGCACCTTGAGCGGCCTGGTGAACAACGCCGGCTATGGTTTGTTCAACCCCCTTGAGTCGGTGACCGAGGCGCAATTCGACGGCCTGTTCAACGTGCACCTCAAGGGCCCGTTTTTCCTGACCCAAACCCTGCTGCCGCTGCTGGAAGAACACGCCAGCATCGTCAACCTCACCAGCGCCACTACCCGTGTGGCGACGGCGGGCGTCGCGCCTTACGCGGCGTTCAAGGGCGGCCTGGATGTGCTCACGCGTTACATGGCCAAGGAATTCGGTGAACGACGTATCCGCGCCAATGCCGTATCCCCCGGAGCCATTCGCACCGAACTGGGCGGCGGCTTGAACGATGAATTCGAAGCGCTGCTGGCCGGGCAAACCGCCCTCGGCCGCGTAGGCGAACCGGAAGACGTGGCGCGGGTTATCGCCTTGTTGCTGTCGGAAGAAGGCCGCTGGATCAATGCTCAGACCGTCGAGGTCGCGGGCGGCTACATCATCTGAATCAGGAGGCTCCACCATGCTCGATCATCTGTTTATTTCGGTGAGCGATATACAACGCTCGATCTGCTTCTACGAAGCCACCCTGACGCCCCTCGGCATCACCGCGCGGCATGACTACGACGGCAAGGACGGCCCGCCCGGCCACCCGGACCTGAAGGGCTTTGGCGCCAATGGCCGGATGTTCTTCTGGCTGCGCGAAGGCGTGGTGGAAGGGCGAGCGGTGCATGTGGGCTTCGTCGCCAATAACCGCGCCGAGGTGGACAACGCCTACGCCGCCGCCCTGGCCAACGGCGCCACCGACAATGGCGCACCGGGCGCACGCCTGCACTATGACCCCAACTACTACGCGGCCAACGTGCTTGACCCGGACGGCTACAGCCTCGAATTCGTCTACAAGAACTGGCAGCACACCTCATGAAAACCCTGATGATCTACGGCGCCACCGGCTACACCGGACGTATGGCGGCGCACCACGCGAAAACTCTGGGTCTCAACCTGGTATTGGCCGGCCGCAACGCCGAGCGCCTGGCATCCCTGGCGGTTGAGTTGGACGCGCCGTACCGCGTATTCACGGCAGATACCGCCCAGTTGGAAGGCATCGACGTGCTGCTCAACTTTGCCGGGCCGTTCGCCCAGACCGCCGCAGCGCTGATGCGCGCTTGTATTGCCAATGGCACCGACTACTTGGACATCACCGCCGAAATCAACGTGTACCGCCTTGCCGAACAACTGGGCGCCGAAGCGGACGTGATGTTGCTGCCCGGCGTGGGCTGGGACGTGGTGCCCACCGACTGCCTGGCCATGCACGTCGCCAGCCGTGTGCAACAGCCGCAGTCGATAAAAATCGCCTTGCAGGTGCCTGGCGCTATGTCGCGTGGTTCGGCCATGAGTGTCAGCGAGATCCTCGGTGCAGGCGTGATGGCACGCATCGATGGCGAACTGGTCGCCGCACCGGACGCCCAGCCTCAGCACCTGGACTTTGGCGACGGACCGGCACTGTGCGCGCCGTTGTCGTTTGGTGACTTGGTGACCGCCTGGCACTCCAGTGCCATCCCGACGATCGCCATGTTTGTGCACATCACCGGCGAAGCCTTTCCTGAGGGCGACCTGTCGCTGTTGCCCGATGGTCCTACCCAGGCCCAACGTGACGCCCACCGCGCGCGCGCCGTGGCCGAAGTCACCGGCATCGACGGCTCGGTGGCGCGCTCGGTCATCGAGACCATCAACGGCTACAGCTACACCCCACTGGCCGCCGTGGAAGCTGCACGCCGTGTGCTCGGTGGCGAACGCCGGGCCGGTTTCGAAACCCCGGCCAAACTGTTCGGCGTGGGCTTTGCCCAGACGATTGCCGGTACGCAGATCATTGATTACTAACGCCACAGGAATTGCACCCATGACGTCTACTGAGTTTCAAACCACCGCCGACACGTGAACACCCCGTGCTGGAAGGCTGCGACACCATCGTCGCCGCGCTGTCGGGGGCGCTCAGCCAGCTCGATACCACGCACTCCGTGAACGCGCGAGTGACACTGGAAGGGGGCAGCGCCCGCCTGGACGCCTTGGTGGAGGCGCAGCATGTGCCGCAAAGCGACCCATCGCGGCACGATGAAGAGCCGTTATGACGTTGAGCTGGTCAGGGAGGCAAGCGTCTGGCTGAGTCGACGGGTGAGGTGGATAACGTCTGGCGCTCCGGTGATCCAAGGGTGCTGGCGGGCGTATAACAGTGTCTCGGATCACAAAGTGACTATTTGCAATAACTTGCAATAACGATGCCCGCGAATGCAAAGCTTACTTGGCGAGGGCCTAGGAGCATTGAACGTGTATTGATTTATGGTCCTGGTTTCTTCCATGCACCGAGCAGTTTGGCTATTGAGTCGGCTGCGTCGTAAATGCTGGGAGGTGGTGAGCTATCGTTGAGGACTTCGGAGAATATCATGTTTTCGAATTTCATGAGTGTTTCGCGCTCCAAGTCCTTGGACTTGGCAGCATAGTCGTGAACAAATGCGCACATTGAACTTCTGAGCTCGAGTTGTGAGATTTGATTTTTCAATACGGTCCAGCGAGAATGAATAAGTCTGAAGTAGTAAATTAATATGATTTCTACTGCAATTGAAAATGTGAGGGTTGTGAGTATCGGCGAGGTTTCTTTTGTTATTCCTGTTATAAGCTGGGCCACCGGCAAGCATAACGCAATGAAACCCACTAATTTCAGCGCGTTTGAGAGCCCTGTTGCCTCTTTGGTCTTGCTCTTAACTATCCTTTCGAATGCGTGGCTAAGTCCAAGATAGTTGTTACCCGAAACCACCTCTTGGTATCGGTTTTCTGCTGCTGTCGAGCGTTTTTCCCACTGATCGAGTTTCGAACCCCAGGCATCGACTTTTTTAGCCGTTGCATCAAGTTCTTTAAAAGGCCTTTCAATTTTTTCGAGATAAATTACATGCGCTATACCGAATATGATTTCATCACTTCTAGAGAGCGGGGTTTCATTGAATTTAGGTCGGGCGTAAAACTGGACGATCGGTGATGAATTAAAGTTAGGGTCGGATCCTAATGCGCTGACATATCGTAGCGTTTTTGCTATTTCAAAGTGGGTGAGTTCTATTGTTGTATCGCTTATGGGGGAGGTTAATAAGTTTTTTATAGTCAGTAGTCGGTCGTCGTAGTAAGTGGATTGCCGTGCGGGAAAGCGAAACTCACGACGATCCATAAGAGTGCTAATGACTTGTTTTGCCATGGTCTGTATGTAGGCGGATGTGTCGTTCTCGCGCAGGTCAAGGTAGTTATTAAGTGTGTTTTTGTATTGTTCAGCTTGCTCGTAAGTTGTGAGCATATATATCCCTATAGTTGTATTCTTCCATTCGCTGGTATGTCGCAATCAATTGATCGCCTGCAGCATTAGGTTTGGCTGCCCTTCCACATCCTTAGCCAACCCACTGGCCAAAAACAGCGGTGCCAGGCGTTTGTGCAGTTGCGGCTCGACAAACTCCTTCACCGTGTCCAGCGCCAGTACACCGCTCAATGGCAACTCCGCCTTGGTGTACGACAACCAGGCTTTCTTCAACGCTTGCAACACATCGCTGCCCGCCGTGGTGGCGAAGCGGCGGTGGGTGGGTTTGCCATCGAAGGTGAAGGTGTGCTGGAACTCGTAGCCGGTTTCATCACCTTGGCTGGCCGTGCAGCGGATGCAGCTGCACGGGCCGTCGCCGAAGGCGCTGCGCAGGTAGGCGTTGAAGTCCACCACGGGTTTGAGTGACAGGCGCTTATCCACCTCGAACAGGTCCCCGGTCATTTTTTCGTCAGTGTTCAACGTCCATTTCCTCGCAGTGTGCGGCAGGTTTTCAAAGCGCGGCACAATACCAGCCGAGCGCCTGTTTGTGGGTTATTTGCATAACAATAGATCCCGATATTCTTTTCCAGTCTTAAAAATCGCCGCTAGGCTCCATCACCTTATTAAAAGCGCGGCAGACTCCTATGACTTTCAAGCGTTCTTCCCTGACCCTGCTGGCTGCTGCGACAGCCTTGATCAGTATCGGCGCCCACGCCGAAGGCAAGATCAGCATCGCCCAGCAATTCGGCATCGGCTACCTGATCCTCGATGTGGTGCGTGACCAGAACCTGATCGAAAAGCACGGCAAGGAACAGGGCCTGGACATCAAGGTGGAGTGGAACAGCATTTCCGGTGCCACCGCGATGAATGAGTCGCTGTTGGCCGGTGCCTTGGACGTGGTCTCGGCCGGGGTGCCGCCGATGCTCACCCTGTGGGACCGCACGCAGGGCAAGCAGAACGTCAAGGCCATCGCCTCCCTCGGCTCGATGCCCAATTACCTGCTGACCAACAACCCCAACGTGAAAACCCTCAAGGACTTCACCGAGAAAGACCGCATCGCCGTGCCCGCCGCTGGCGTGGGCTTCCAGTCGCGCACCCTGCAGATCGAAACCGCCAAGCAGTTCGGCGACGCCAACTACAAGAAGTTCGACGACATCTCCATCAGCCTGGCACACCCTGATGCGACTGCCGCGCTGATTGCCGGTGGTTCGGAGATCAACGCGCATTTCTCCAGCCCGCCGTTCCAGTACCAGGAACTGTTGAATCCCAACGTGCACAAGGTGCTCAGTTCCTACGACATCCTGGGTGGTCAGGCGACGTTCAACGTGCTCTACACCACGCAGAAATTCCACGACGAAAACCCCAAGACTTACAAGGCGTTCTATGACGCGCTGGCCGAGGCCGAGAAAATTATCAAGGCCGACAAACCGGCTGCGGCCAAGGCCTATATTCGCGTAGAACAGTCGAAATTGCCGTTGGACCTGGTAGAAAAAATTGTCCAGGACCCGGAAATCGATTTCACCATCGTGCCGCAGCGTACCTACATCTACGCCGAAAAATTGCAGGCACTCGGCGTACTGAAAAACAAGGCCGCCAGTTGGAAGGACTACTTCTTCGAAGAAGCCCATGGCGGCAATGGCAGCTAATTGGCAATCAAGCTGCGCTTGATCCAGTCATACAAATCATTCCCCTCGCTCGACAATTCACTGTTGGCCCGCCGGCACAGGTAGTACTGGCGGCCATCGTTGACCTCCAGTTCAAACAACTTCACCAACTCGCCACTGGCCACCAGTGGTGCCACCAGCGGCTCGCGCAGCAAGGCGCAGCCGAGGCCGGTGAGGGTGGCGGTGAGCGCCAGTTGGCCGTCTTCCAGCAACAACCCATTCAGTGCCGTGGTGTCGACATCGGCCGCTTCGAACCACTGGCCCCAGGTGCCGCGTTCTTCGTCGTGCAGCAGTGGCAGTTGGCTCAGCGCCTCGGGTGAGTCGATAGGGCCGTGCTGCGCCAGGAAATCACGGCTGCAATAAGGCGTCACCGCGCCAGAGATCAGCGGCTCACTGTAATAACCCGGCCAATGCCCGGTGCCGAAGCGGATCGACAGGTCGGCTGCATCGCTGGGGTAGCTGCGGTGGTTGGCGTAGGTCACGTTGATGTCCAGCGCCGGGTGGTCCTTCAGAAAATCCGCCAGGCGCGGGATGAACAGGTTGATGCCAAACAGCGGGATCAGGCTGATGGTCACCTGGCGCGTGGCGCTTTTTTCGCGCACGTGCTCGGTGGCGCTGCGCAGTACGGCGAAGGCCGATCGAATTGCACGGTAATACTCACGGCCTTCATCGGTAAGTACCAGGTTACGGCCCTGGCGCAAGGTCAGTGACTGTTGCAGGAAATCTTCCAGCAAGTGCAGTTGATGGCTGATGGCCGAGGCGGACACGTCCAGCTCGCGCGCGGCGGCATTCACTCCGCCATGGCGCGCGAAAGCTTCGAACGTGCGCACGGCACGCAGGGGAGGATCGTTGGCAAACTGTTCTGATTTATTCATGTGTTGAATTAAATACTAACTTTTAACCTGAATAAAGAGCCATAAGTGCCGTATTTCTGGCATAAACAGCCTTTTATTCGTTTGGTATATGCATATGACTTTCTGATATTTGATAAAAACAGAATAGATGCTTAGTGTGCCGCCCTTGCACGCACTGAGGTTTCTGGTCCTGATGGATGGGTTTATCCAACAACTGCTCAACGGTCTGATGACGGGCAGTCTCTACGCGCTGGTGGCCCTGGGTTACACCATGGTCTATGGCATTTTGCGCATCATCAACTTTGCCCACGGCGATGTGCTGATGATCGGCGCGTTGGTGGGGTTGTCGGTGATCCGCTTGGTGCAGGCCACTTGGCCTGCGCTGCCGCCGGTGCTGGTGCTGCTCTGTGCAACCTTGGTTGCCATGGCGTTTTGCGCGGTACTCGCGGTGGTGATCGAACGCGTCGCCTATCGTCGCCTGCGCCATGCCCCGCGCCTGGCGCCCCTGATCAGCGGGATTGGCGTATCGCTGCTGCTGCAAACCATCGCCATGCTGGTGTGGACTCGCAACCCGCAGATGTTCCCGCAACTGCTGCCGCTGGCGCCGATTGAAGTGTTGGCCGGTGCCTCGGCGCACCCAGCGATTACCAACGTCACGGCGCTGACTACTATCGCTATCGCGCTCTCGGTGATGGTCGCGCTGCTGGTGCTGGTGGAGCGCACGCGCTTCGGCCGGGCCATGCGTGCGGTGGCGGAGAATCCCCAGGTCGCCAGTTTGATGGGCATCAGCCCCAATCGGATTATCGTCATCACCTTTGCCATCGGCGGCGCCCTGGCAGCACTCGCCGGGATCATGATGGCCAGCAACTACGGCAGCGCGCATTTCTACATGGGCTTCCTGCCCGGCATCAAAGCCTTCACCGCAGCGGTGCTGGGCGGCATCGGCAACCTCAAGGGCGCCATGCTGGGTGGCCTGCTGCTGGGGCTGATCGAAGCCCTGGGCACGGGTTACCTGGGCGCGGCCACGAATGGCGTGTTCGGCAGTAATTACCAGGATGTGTTCGCCTTTATCGTGTTGATCGCGGTGCTGGTGTTCCGTCCTTCGGGGTTGTTGGGCGAACGTTTGGCGACCCGCGCATGAACAAGTCTCTGTCTCCCAACAAGCGTGCGAGTCTCGGCTTGCTGCTGTTCGCCGTGGCCCTGGTATTGGCGCCTTGGATCGTCGGGCATGCCGGCGGCAACACCTGGGTGCGCACCCTGGACTTTGCCCTGCTGTACATCATGCTCGCCCTTGGCCTGAATATCGTGGTCGGTTACGCCGGTCTGCTGGACATGGGCTTCATCGCGTTTTACGCGGTGGGTGCCTATCTGGCAGCGTTGCTCTCGTCACCCCATCTGCTGCAACAGTTCCCGGCATTGGCCGCGCTGTTGCCGGCAGGGATGCACACCTCGATCTGGCTGATCCTGCCGTTGGGCGCGCTGCTTGCTGCCGGTTGCGGCGTAGTGCTGGGTGCACCGACCCTGCGCCTGCGCGGCGATTACCTGGCCATCGTCACCCTGGGCTTTGGCGAAATCATCCGGATCCTGCTGCGCAACCTCGATCGCCCGGTAAATATCACCAACGGGCCCAAAGGCATTGCCCAGGTCGATCCGGTCAGCCTGCTGGGCGTGAACCTCGCTCGCACCCAGGAACTATTCGGTCTGCGCCTGCCGTCGGTCTATCTCTACTACTACCTGTTCACCGCGTTGGTGGTGCTGATCCTGTTTGCCTGCATCCGCCTGGAGCGCTCGCGCATCGGTCGCGCCTGGGTGGCGATCCGTGAAGACGAAGAAGCGGCGCAGGCCATGGGCGTGAACACCGTACGCCTCAAGCTGTTGGCGTTTGCCATTGGCGCCGCGTTCGGCGGGGTGAGCGGGGCGCTGTTTGCATCGTTCCAGGGCTTTGTTTCGCCGGAGTCCTTCACCCTCAACGAGTCCATCGCCGTGTTGGCCATGGTGGTGCTGGGTGGCATGGGCCATATCCCTGGCGTAATCCTCGGCTGCGTGCTTTTGGCGGCCTTGCCCGAAGCCTTGCGCGCCAGCATGGGCCCGCTGCAGCAGGCGCTGTTCGGCCAGGTGCTGGTGGACCCGGAAATCATCCGCCAGTTGTTTTACGGCCTGGCGCTGATTCTGGCGATGCTCTATCGACCGGCCGGGCTGTGGCCCAAAGGAGTGGCACGATGAACGCACCGCTGTTGCAGATAGACCAGGTCAACAAGCACTTCGGCGGCGTCGCGGCGCTGACCGATGTGAGCCTGAGCATCCAGCCCGGTGAGATTTACGGGTTGATCGGCCCGAACGGAGCGGGCAAGACCACGTTCTTTAATGTGATGACCGGCTTGTATACCCCGGATTCCGGGCGTTTCCAGTTGGATGGCCGCGATTACCAGCCCACCAGCGTGCATCAGGTGGCCGAGGCGGGCATTGCCCGCACATTCCAGAACATCCGCCTGTTCAATGCGATGAGCGCCCTGGAAAACGTTATGGTCGGGCGCCATGTGCGCACCCGCAACGGCCTGTGGGCGGCCTTGAGTCGTCACCGCCGCGCACAGGAAGAAGAGGCACAGACCCGCGCCCATGCCCACCGTTTGTTGGCGTATGTAGGCCTGGCCGGCTTTGCCAATTACCGCGCCGACAGCCTCAGCTACGGCCATCAACGCCGCCTGGAAATCGCCCGCGCCTTGGCCACCGAGCCACGCTTGCTGGCCCTGGATGAACCGGCGGCCGGCATGAACGCCAGCGAGAAAGTACAACTGCGCGGCCTGCTGGAAAAGATCCGCGACGACGGCCACACGCTGTTGCTGATCGAACACGACGTCAAGCTGGTGATGGGCGTATGCGACCGCATCAGCGTGCTCGACTACGGCCAGGTCATCGCCGTCGGCCCACCAGCCGAAGTGCGTCAGCATCCGGCGGTGATCCAGGCCTATCTGGGAGCCAGCGCGCATGTCTGAAGCCTTGTTGAACGTCGAGGGCTTGCAGGTGCGCTACGGCGCCATCGAAGCCGTCAAATCCCTGGACCTGCATATTGCTGAAGGCGAGCGTGTCACGCTGATCGGCGCCAATGGCGCGGGCAAGTCCTCCAGCCTCAAGGCCTTGACCGGCTTGCTGCCGGCGGCCAGGGGCGAGATCCGTTTTGCTGGGCGATCGATTCTCGGCCAGGCGCCGGAAAAACTGCTGCGCCAGGGCATCGCCATGGTCCCGGAAGGCCGCGGGATTTTCGCGCGCATGAGCGTGCTGGAAAACCTGCAGGCTGGCGCCTTTCTGCGTCGCGATAACGAACAAGTGCAGCGTGAAATGCGCCAGTTGTTCGAACACTTCCCGCGCCTGGAAGAACGCCTGCATCAGTCCGCCGGCCTGTTGTCCGGTGGCGAGCAACAGATGCTCGCCCTGGCCCGTGCGCTGTTGTCACGCCCGCGCTTGTTGATCCTGGATGAGCCGTCCATGGGCCTGGCGCCGATCATGGTCGAGAAGATCTTCCAGGTGATCGACGATGTCTGTCGCCAGGGCATGACCCTGTTGCTGGTGGAACAGAATGCACGGCTGGCGCTGCAAGTCACCGACCGTGCCTACGTGATGGACACCGGGCGCATCACCTTGACCGGTCCCTCCCAGGCTTTGCTTGAACACCCCGAGGTGCGCAGTGCTTACCTCGGTGAATAAAACCATGACGCTACCGGACGCCCGGCGTGTTCCGACCCGCCCGACACTTAGCAGGAATAACCCATGAACACGTTGAAGAAAACCGCATTGATCGGCCTGGCCCTGAGCAGCCTGGCCAGCGCCGTGGCCCAGGCCGACCAGACTGTGTTGATCGGCCTCGCCGGTCCGCTCACCGGCCCGTCGGCACGGATCGGCAAGGACCTGGAAAACGGCGCGCAACTGGCCATCGACCAGGCCAACGCCAAGCACCCGAAAATCAACGGTGAAGCCGTGACCTTCAAGCTAGTGTCCGAAGACGACCAGTCCGACCCACGCACCGCCGTCACCGTGGCCCAGCGCCTGGTGGATGAAGGCGTGGTGGGCGTGGTCGGCCACTGGAACACCGGCACCAGCATCCCGGCGGCACGGGTTTACCACGACGCGGGCATCGCCCAGGTGGCGCCGGTGGCTACCGGTCACGCTTACACCCAGCAAGGGTTCGACACCAGTTTCCGAATCATGGGCCATGACGACGATGGCGGTCAGGTAGCAGGCGACTATGCCTTGAAGACCCTGAAAGCCCAGCGTATCGCCGTGATCGATGACCGCACCGCGTTCGGCCAGGGCCTGGCGGACCAGTTCGTCAAATCCATCGAAGCCGGAGGTGCCAAGGTGGTGTCCCGCGAATACGTGGACGACAAGACCATCGACTTCAGCGCCGTGCTGACCAATATCCGCAGCCAGAACCCGGACCTGATCTTCTTCGGCGGCGTCGATGCCCAGGCCGCGCCGCTGGCCCGTCGCATCAAGCAGTTGGGGATCAAGGCGCCATTGATGGGCGCCGGTGGTTTCGTCAGCCAGACCTTCCTGCAATTGGCGCAGAACGAAGGCGAGGGCGTAATCGCTCTGGAGCCGGGCCTGGCGATTGCGCAGATGCCGGGCGGCAAGGCATTCGAGCAGGCTTACAAGGAACGCTACAAAACCAGCATCGAGCTGCACGCGCCGTTCGCCTACGACGGTGTGGGGGTGTTGGTGGCAGCGATCGAAAAGGCCGATTCGGTGGACCCGCAGAAATACCTGTCGGTGCTGCGCGCCATTAGCTATGAGGGCGTGACCGGCACCATCACCTTTGACGGTGAAGGCAACTTGAAGAAACCGTCGTTCACCGTTTACCAGGTCAAGGCCAATCAATGGCAGCCGGTGAGCGTGGCAGGCGGTCAATAATCGCTGATCTGGGGTGAGCATACTTTAGTGTGGTGAGGAGGATTACTGTGGTGAGCGGGCTTGCCCCGCGCTGGGCTGCGAAGCGGCCCCAAACCAGGCGCTGAGGAGTTGTCTGACACACCGCGGCGTTCCCAATGGGGCTGCTACGCAGCCCAGCGCGGGGCAAGCCCGCTCACCACAACAAGCCCGTTCACCAGAGAGAGCCCCCCTTTGAGCTTGGGGGGAATTAATAGGTTTTGTGGAGCTGATGGAGGCACACAATGAGCAAACTGGAAGGTGAACTGGGCATCCTCGCCCGGCGGCGCATCGAGGCCGAAATCATCAAGCCGATCTACGAGATCCTCAAGCGCGAACAGGGCAAGGACTTTGCCGCTGCGGTGATCGGTGAAGCCGTGGGCAATGCCGCGATCCAGGCCGGCAAGCATTTTGCGTCGCTGGAAGAGCAGGGCGCTGACCTCAAGAGCTTCGTCGAGCTGCAAGTGCTGTGGGAAAAGGACGACGCGCTGAAGGTCGAGATCATCGCCAGTGACGCCGAGCACTACGACTACGACGTCAAGCGCTGCCGCTACGCCGAGATGTACCACGAGATGGGCCTGGGCGAGATCGGCCATCTGCTGTCGTGCAACCGTGACGAGCTGTTTATCGTCGGCTACAACCCGGACATCAAGTTGACCCGCACCCAGACCATCATGGGCGGCGATCACCGTTGTGACTTCCGCTATCGGGCCAAACCTCATGAGTAAGCTGGCGCGTGTGAACGGCGAACGCCTGTGGGCTTCGCTGGTGGAAATGGCGCAGATCGGCGCCACCGAAAAAGGCGGCGTCTCGCGCTTGGCGCTGACCGACGAAGACCGCCGTGGCCGCGACCTGTTCGTGCAGTGGTGCGAGGCGGCCGGTTGCAGCATTCGCGTGGACGCCATGGGTAATATCTTCGCCCGTCGTGCGGGGCGCTTCGATGATTTGGCCCCGGTCATGACCTGCTCCCACGGTGACTCCCAGCCCTTTGGCGGCAAGTACGATGGCATCTACGGCGTGCTTGCAGGGGTGGAAGTGCTGCGCACCCTGAACGACCTGGGCATTGAAACCGACCGGCCCATCGAAGTGGTCAACTGGACCAACGAAGAAGGTTCACGCTTTGCGCCGGCGATGATTTCGTCGGGCGTCTATGCGGGGGTGTTTGACCTGGAATACGGGCTGTCCCGGGAAGACAAAGCCGGCGTGACCATTGGCCAGGCGCTGCAGCAAATCGGCTACGCAGGCACCGAACCGGTGGGTGGCCAAGCGATCCACGCCGCGTTCGAACTGCATATCGAACAAGGCCCGATTCTGGAGGCACAAGGCATTACCATCGGCGTGGTCACTGGCGCCCAGGGCCAGCGCTGGTACGAAGTGGAACTGAGCGGCCGCAGCGCCCACGCCGGCACTACGCCCATGGATCATCGCCTGGATGCCTTGCTCGGTTTTGCCCGTGTGGTCGAGGCCGTCAACGGGTTGGGCCTGGAGCAGGGCGCCGAAGGGCGGGCCACGGTGGGCATGGCGAATATCTTCCCTAACTCGCGCAACGTGGTGCCGGGGCGGGTGTTCTTCAGTGTGGAATTCCGTCACCCGGACGAAGCGGTGCTGGCGCGCCAGGACCAGCAGTTGCGCGATGCCGTGGCGCAGATTGCCGACGGGATTGGCTTGCAGCACAGCGTGAAGCAGATTTTCCAGTACGCGCCGATTGCCTTTGACACGGGCTGTGTCGAGGTCGTGCGGGCGTCGGCTGAGGCATTGGGCTACAGCCATCGGCCGATGATTTCCGGTGCTGGGCACGATGCCTGCTACCTGAACCAGGTGGCGCCGACGGCGATGATTTTTGTGCCCTGCGTGGATGGGTTGAGCCATAACGAGGCGGAAGAAATTTCCCAGGAATGGTCGACGGCGGGGGCGGATGTGTTGCTCCAGGCGATGCTGGCGAAGGCCTCTGCCTAGCGAAAGAACTCACCCGGCGTCGCCTCGAACTGCTGGCGAAACGCATTGATAAACGCCGAGGTGGATTCGTATCCACACCCCAGCGCCACATCCGTCACCCGCTCGCCTTGCTCCAGGGCGGGCAGGGCAGTCAGTAACCGCAAACGCTGACGCCACGCCCGAAAGGTCAGCCCGGTGTCGCTCAGGAATAGGCGGCTGAGGGTTTTCTCACTCACCCCCAACTTCTGGCTCCACTGGCCCAAGGTCGTCTGCTGCTCCGGGTGTGAGTTCAGGCTGCGATAGATCTGGCGCAAACGCGGGTCCAGTGGCAGCGGCAGCATCAGGTCGACTTGCGGCGCCGCCGCCAGTTGGTCCAGCACCACCTGGGCCAAACGCCCATCCGGCCCATCCTCAGCATATTCCACCGGCAATTCGCTGAAGCTGCGGATCAACTCCCGCAGCAAGCTGCTCACCTCCAGCACATGACAGCGCTCATCTGCCCAGGTGGTGACGCTGCAATCCAGGTACAAACTGCGCATTTCCGTGTGGGGCGAGCTGAACACGCGGTGCGGCATGCCGGCCGGAATCCACACCGCCCGCTGAGGCGGGGCGACGAAGCGGCCGACGCTGGTCTGGATCTCCAGCACCCCGGAAATCGCGTAGGACAATTGCACCCACGGGTGGCTGTGGCGACGGGTCAGCGCACGATTGGGCAGGGATTCGGTGCGTCCGTACACCGGCCGTGGCAGGCTGGAAAGCCCGGGCACACTGCGGCGGACGGTCTTGTCATGTCCTTTAGGCGGCATTTACTGGCTCATTGGCGTTAGTCGGTAACAAGCCGTTACGTTAGAGTCGCGACGACGCTCTTGGCAACCCCCGGAAGATCCTGCTTATGACTCGCCCCCGTTTTCTGCCCGACAACTTCACCCTGACGCTGATCGCCACGGTGATCCTCGCTTCCCTGCTGCCCGCCAGCGGCCAGACTGCCGTGGCCTTCGGCTGGGTCACCAACCTGGCGATTGCGCTGCTGTTCTTCCTGCACGGCGCCAAGCTGTCGCGTCAGGCGATTGTTGCCGGTGCCGGCCACTGGCGCCTGCATCTGTTGGTGTTCAGCCTGACCTTCGTGCTGTTTCCGCTGCTGGGCCTGGCCCTCAAGCCGGTGCTGTCGCCGTTGATCGGCAAAGACCTGTACATGGGCATGCTGTACCTCTGCGCCTTGCCGGCCACGGTGCAATCGGCGATTGCCTTCACGTCCCTGGCGCGGGGCAATATCCCGGCGGCGATTTGCAGTGCGGCGGCGTCCAGCCTGTTCGGGATCTTTCTCACGCCGTTGTTGGTGACACTGTTGCTCAACGTGCACGGCGAGGGCGGCTCTACCGTCGACGCGATCCTGAAGATCAGCGTGCAATTGCTGTTGCCATTCATCGCCGGGCAGATCGCCCGGCGTTGGATCGGTGAGTGGGTCGGCCGCAATAAATCCTGGCTGAAGTTTGTCGACCAGGGCTCGATCCTGCTGGTGGTGTACGGCGCGTTCAGCGAAGCGGTCAACGAAGGCATCTGGCACCAGATCCCGCTGTGGGAACTGGGCGGTCTTGTAGTGGCGTGCTGCGTGCTGCTCGCCTTGGTGCTGGTGGCTTCGACCGTGCTGGGCAAAGCCTTCGGCTTCAACCAGGAAGACCGCATCACCATTCTGTTCTGCGGTTCGAAAAAGAGCCTGGCAACCGGCGTGCCGATGGCCCAGGTGTTATTTGCCGGAGCCTCCATGGGGGTGCTGATCCTGCCGCTGATGCTGTTCCACCAGATCCAGCTAATGGTCTGCGCGGCGCTGGCGCAGCGTTATGCCAAGCGGCCGGAAAGTATTCCGGAACTGATGGGCCAGGTGGATCCATGATCCCTGTCACAACCTTCGGCGAATAGGCTCAAGTAAACGCCGGCCCAGACGACTACCTTCTTAACTACCCAAGAAGGAGCGTCGACATGAACGTTAAGCGTTTGTCACTGGTTACCGGCGTTCTTGCGGTATGGGCGGGGGCTAGCCTGGCAGGGCCCTCAGGCGTCATTCAGTTTCACGGCAGTATCGTCGAGCCCGGTTGTCATGCAACTGCATCAGGCGGGTCGACGCTGGAACTCAAGGGCTGTCCGCAGGCCTTGCGTGGCAGCCAGTTCGCGGTGCAGCCCGTGCGCACGGTGACGGCGCTGGGCACTGCGCAGGCAGACGTCAAGTTGGTCGCCGAAAGCAGTGATGGGCGCTATTACGACCAGCGGTATGTGTTGGTGGACGCCCTCGGCAAGCCCATTCAATCGGGGGCCTACGTGGTCACCATGACCGCGCCGTGACGCCCTGAGGTTGTTTTGAGCCGGATCGGCGTCAACAGCCGCGCCAGAAACCTATAGAATGCTCGGCGGCGGCGCTTGTCCTGGGTGGCCGTCTGACCATCGTCCGAGTACCGCGCCCTTCAATGAGCATTTCAGCCGCAACGCCCCAAGCCAACTGGCAACCGGTCATCGCCCTCGCGTTGGCCGCCTTTGTGTTCAATACCACCGAATTCGTGCCCGTCGGGCTGCTCAGCGCCATCGGCGCCAGCTTCGACATGCCCGTGTCCAGCGTCGGGTTGATGCTCACTATCTACGCCTGGATCGTGTCCCTGACCTCGCTGCCGGTGATGCTGCTGACCCGCAACGTCGAACGGCGCAAGCTGCTGATCGTGCTGTTCTGCATGTTTATCGTCAGCCACATCCTTTCCAGCGTCGCTAACAGTTTCGGCCTGCTGATGCTCAGTCGCATTGGCATTGCCTTGTCCCACGCCTTGTTCTGGTCGATCACCGCGTCTCTTGCTGTACGCCTGGCGCCGGAAGGCAAGCAGGTGCAAGCCCTCGGCCTGCTGGCTACCGGTACTTCTTTGGCGATGGTCCTGGGCATTCCACTGGGCCGCCTGCTGGGCGAAGCCATGGGCTGGCGCACCACGTTCCTGGTGATCGGCGCGTTCGCCGCCGCCCTGGTGTTCTGGCTGGCGCGCACCTTGCCGCTGCTGCCGAGCCAGAACTCCGGCTCCTTGCGCAGCCTGCCGCTGCTGTTCAAGCGCCCGGCGCTGGTGGCGTTGTACGTGCTCACGGCCATGACCGTGACCGCGCAATTCACCGCCTACAGCTACATCGAGCCTTTCGTCGAAGGAGTGGCCGGCATGAGCGGCAGCGCGGTGACCCTGATCCTGCTGGTGTTCGGCGGCGCGGGCATCATCGGCTCGCTGTTGTTCAGCCTGGTGCACCGCTTCAATCCGCACCTGTTCGTAGTCGGCGCGGTATTCATCCTCGCCGCGTGCCTGGCGCTGCTGCTGCCGTTAAGTGGCGCAGAATCCTACCTGGTGGTGCTGAGCGTGTTCTGGGGTATGGCGATCATGGGCTTCGGCCTGGCGATGCAATCCAAGGTACTGGTGCTGGCGCCGGATGCGACCGACGTGGCCATGGCGATGTTTTCCGGCATCTACAACATCGGCATCGGCGGCGGCGCCCTGATGGGCAGTTGGGTGGGTAGCCAGTTTGGCTTTGCCTGGATCGGCGCGGCGGGCGGGTTGCTGGCGGCGCTGGCGTTGATTGGCTACTGCCTGGCGATCCGCCGGTTTGGGCAGGGTGTGGCGCGAGCCTGAGTCAAACGCCCGCGCCAGCCACCGTTGGGCTAAGGCGCCAATGCATTCAACACATGCACGGGGTCATTGTGAATGGCCCTCAACAGCGCTTTGGCCGGCCCTGTCGGTTCCCGTCGCCCCTGTTCCCAATTACGCAGTGTGCCGATTTGAACATCGATCATCGCGGCGAATGCAGCTTGAGTCAGGCCGGTTGCCTTACGGATTTGTTTGACTTGAAGCGCGTCAACAATGAATTCGCGAGAGGGCTGGCGCTCGCCTCGGACGATTTCGTCCATTTGTTGCACGCTTTCCATCAGCTCATCAAAGAATTTGCTCATGGTTATCTCCAGTGTTCGATGACGGCTTTCAATGCCTTGCGTTCGTCGTTTGTCAGGTCTTGCTGTTCGTTTTTCGGATAAATCATCAGTAACGCGATTTTTGACGCAGTGACAAAGTGGTAGTAAATCACTCGCGCACCACCACGTTTGCCGTGGCCCTTTGAGGCGACACGTAATTTTCGAATGCCACCCGTACCTTCAATCACATCTCCAGCGCTTGGGTTCACCATCAACGCTACCTGCAAGCTCAAATAGGTATCGTGATTCATGAGTTCCGTTACACGCCGGGTAAAAATTGGGGTTTCAATAAAAATCATAGCAAATGTACGCCATTGACTTAGTCGTCGGCAATGCTAGTGCAGTCAGACAGCTGGATCATCTGTTCAGTTGTAAGCGGGTTTTAGGTCAAAGGCCCCTATTCACTCTCCAGACGTTAAACGTTCAAAAGCATTAATCCAGACAAGTCTTACACAGCAATTTGATACCCATTGCTACCGTCGCCCAAGACCGCCCACGGCCTGTGGTGACGGCACTTGAACAGCAATGGAGTCGATTGTGCAAAAGCGTTTGACCGCCGAGTTTATCGGTACTTTCTGGCTGACGTTCGGCGGCTGTGGCAGCGCCATCCTGGCGGCGGCTTTCCCGGAACTGGGCATTGGGTTTGTCGGCGTTTCGCTGGCGTTCGGGCTCACGGTGCTGACCATGGCCTATGCGGTAGGCGGCATTTCGGGTGGGCATTTCAACCCGGCGGTGACCCTGGGTTTATGGGCGGGGCGTCGTGTGGCGGGGAGTGATGTGCTGCCGTATATCGCGGCGCAGGTGGCTGGAGCGCTTGGCGCTTCTGCAGCGTTGTACCTGATTGCCAGCGGGCAGCCGGATTTCGCAGTGGGTGGTTTTGCCGCCAATGGTTATGGACCACTAAGCCCTGGCCTCTTTGATATGAAGGCCGCGTTGCTCGCGGAATTCATCGCCACGTTCTTTTTCTTGTTCATCATCATGCGCGTGACCGCACCAGGCGCGGTGCCTGGCTTTGCACCGATTGCGATTGGGCTGGCCCTGACCTTGATTCACCTTGTGTTGATTCCGGTGACCAATACCTCGGTGAACCCTGCACGCAGCACCGGGCCTGCGTTGTTTGCCGGGGGCGAGTACCTTGCGCAGCTTTGGCTGTTCTGGCTGGCGCCGATAGTGGGCGGGGTGATGGGGGCGTTGGCGGCGCGTTCGTTAGGTGAACGCGACAAAAAAACGCCCGCCTGAACATCATCGGCCGGCGCTCGGGCGTGACCGGGTCAGCAAGGAGTGAGCTGGCCGTTGTACCCCTTGCTCACCTCCTTATGGCTTCCAGGTCTGCACATCCTTGGCATCCACGGCCTTGGGCAGTAGTCCTGCCTTGAAGAACGCATCGGCGATTTTCTGCTGCTCGCCCAGTTGGTCGAGCGTCACCGGCTGCACCTGGTAACTGCGGTGTGCATTGGCGGCTTCAACGGTGGCCGTATCCAGGTTGCCCCACAGCGGGCCGAGGATCTTGGCCGCGTCCTGCGGGTTGGTTTTCACCCACTGGCCGGCCTTTTCCAGCTGTTCATACACCACCTTCAACACCTCAGGATGCGCCTTGGCGTAAGGCGTGCCCGTCAGGTAGTAGCGCTTGTAACTGGCCAGCCCCGCGCCGTCGGCCAGGGTGCGCGTGGGCAGTTGACGTTGCACGCTTGTGAGGAAGGGTTCCCAGGTGACCCAGGCGTCGACCTTGTTGTTCTCGAACGCCGCGCGACCATCGGCGGGTGTCAGATAAGCCGGTGTGATATCCGAAAATTCCAGGCCCGCCTTGGCCAGCGCTGCGATCAGCAAATAGTGGGTGCCCGCCGCCTTGGTCACGGCGATTTTCTTGCCCTTGAGCTCCGCCAGTTGCTGGATTGGCGAGTCCTTGCGCACCACGATGGCTTGGGCTGAAGGCGAGGGCGCTTCCTGGGCGAAGTAGGTGAGCTTGGCCTGGGCGGCCTGGGCGAAGATCGGCACGGTATCGGCCACGTCGGCGCTGATGTCGACGTTGCCCACGTTGAGCGCTTCGAGCAGCGGCAGGCCGCTGGGGAACTCATGCCAGCTCACGTCGATGTGGTCGGCCTTGAGGGCTTTTTCCAGGGTGCCTTGGGTTTTCAGCAGGGTGATCAGGGTCGAGGACTTCTGGTAACCGATGCGCACGGTTTCCTGGGCCTCGGCGCTCGCGGCGACGGAAAAGGCCAGCAACCCGAGTACTGCGGCGAGGGGACGACGTATGGACATAGCGAGCTCGATCTTCAACGAAATAGCGTCGAGCTTAAAGTTCTAAAAACTATTCGTTAAATACTCTTTCGGTCTGAGCTTAGGGCGCTTTTTTTGAGATCAAACCCATCGGTAATAACCATAGAACTATATGGTTCTTTCATAGTTGTTCGTAATTAATATAATTAAATGGAATTTTTAAGCGAAAATATCCCATGACCAAAAACCGCCAGATCCATTTATCCGCGTTCCTGTTGAGTGGGCCGGTGGTGCACAGCCACGCCGTGTGGCGTCATCCGGAGACCGTCGGCAATTACCTTGACCCCGAGTACTACGCGCGGGTGGCCAAGGTGGTGGAAGAGGGGTTGTTCGACTTCCTGTTCTTCGCCGATCGCCTGGCCGTGGGCGATCAAATGGGCGGCTCCCGCGAGTTCGCCTTGCGCTACGGTGCCCAGGACGCTACGCGGTTGGACCCGCTGCCGATCCTCTCTTACCTGGTCGGCAAGACCACCAAGCTGGGGCTCGGAGCGACCCGTTCCACCACCTATTACGAACCGGCGCACATCGCCCGTGAATTCGCCACCCTCGACCACCTGTCCAAGGGCCGTGCAGCCTGGAATATCGTCACCTCGATGAACGACAGCGAAGGGCGTCTGTTCGGCAAGGACAAGCACCTGGAACACGATCTGCGCTATGACCGCGCCGATGAGTTTGTCGAAGTCGCGCTGAAGCTCTGGAACAGCTGGGGCAAGGACGCGCTGAAGCTGGATCGAGAAAGCGGCGTGCTGGCGGACCCCGAGTTGATCCGTTCGGTGCAACATCAGGGTGAGTGGTTCAGGGTCGAAGGCCCGTTGAATATTCCGCGCACGCCCCAGGGGCGACCGGTGCTGATCCAGGCCGGTTCGTCCGGGCGTGGCCGGCGCTTTGGCGCGCGGTGGGCCGAGGCGATTTTCACCATCCACCCGCATTTGGTGGCCATGCGTGCGTTTCGCGATGACGTGCGTGCGCAGGTGGTGCAGCAAGGCCGTGAGGCTGACAGCTGCAAGGTGCTGACGGCGGTGATGCCGTTCATGGGTGGCAGTGAAGCTGAAGCCCGTGCCAAGCGCGATCAGCACAACGCGTTGGCGCGGCCTGAGCTGGGGCTGGTGACATTGGCGTCGCAGTTGAATGTCGACCTGTCGCCCTTTCCGTTGTCGGCAACATTGGCCGAAATCGCCCAGTCGCCGCTGATCCACCCGGCCGCCGCTGAAAAGCTGTTGATGCAAGGCCCGCAAACCACCCTGGAACAACTCGGGCGCCTCTTCGCCAGCAGTGTGCGCGTGCCGCAGTTGGTGGGGACGGGCGCGCAGGTGGCCGATCAGTTGGCCGAGCTGTTCGAGCAGGGCGGTTGCGATGGGTTTGTGATTTCACCGGGGTATCTGCCTGGCTCGTTCACCGAGTTTGTCGAGAGCGTGATTCCGCATTTGCAGCGCAAGGGGTTGTTCCGCACGGCGTATGAAGGGTCGACGTTGCGTGAGCATTTGGGATTGGCTGATCTCAACAACTGACTGCGTGGCGAGGGCGGCTTCTGTGGCAAGCCCGCCCACCACAGCAAGCCCGACCGCCACACCACCGACCACATTCAATTAAAGGGATATTTCGCATGGCTGACTTCGATCACTTAACCCGCCGCCGCCTGCTGGGGCTGGCCGGTATTACCCTGGCCAGCCTGTCGCTGCCACGCCTGGGCTTCGCCGCCGATGAACACGCCGGCCATAACACTTCACAGGAACCTGCCGGCACCGGTGAATTCATCCGCCTCGACGCACCGCGCAAGCTGAAGCTGGCAGTCAACCTCAACGCCGTATGCCTGGCGCCAGTGGTGATCGCCCACGGCCAAGGCTTTTTCACCAAGCACAATCTGGACGTGGAACTGGTCAACTTCGGCAACTCAACCGAAGTACTGCTGGAGGCCATCGCCACCGGTAAAGCCGACGCCGGTGTGGGCATGGCGCTGCGTTGGCTCAAGGCGCTGGAGCAAGGGTTCGATGTGAAACTCACTGCGGGCACTCACGGCGGCTGCCTGCGCTTGCTCAGTGCGGTGAATGGCGGCGTGACCAAACTCGAAGACCTCAAGGGCAAGGCTATCGGCGTGACCGACATGGCCAGTCCGGACCGCAATTTCTTCTCGATCCTGCTGAAGAAACACGGCGTGGACCCGGTGCGCGACGTGGAATGGCGGCTGTACCCGGCCGACCTGCTCGGCACGGCCCTCGAGCGTGGCGAAGTGCAGGCGGTGAGTGGCAGTGACCCGTTCATGTACCGCCTGATCAAATCCGGCGTGGCCCGCGAGCTGTCCACCAACCTGGTGGAAGAGTACGCCAACCTCAGCTGCTGCGTGGTCGGCGTCACCGGCAAACTGGTGCGCGAAGACAAACGCGTGGTCGCGGCCTTGACCCAAGCGATTCTGGAAGCCCACGACTATTCCGTGCAGCACCCCGAAGAAGTTGCCAAAGGCTTCCAGGCCCATGCGCTGAATACGTCGGTAGAGGAAGTGCAGGCGATCCTCCACGACCACACCCACGGCCATCACGCGGTGGGCGCGGCGCTGACCCAGGAAATCCTCACCTACGTCACCGACTTGAAAACCGTCGAAGTGATCAGCAAGAGCACCGACCCGGTGGAGTTTGCCAAGGAGATCACCGCCGATGTCTTCAGTTGATGCGGCAACCCTGAACCCATCCCTGGCGTTCAAAGTCTGGTGGCAGGGCGTGGCGGTGGTGGGGGCCTGGCTGGCCGTCGCGCTGCTGATCAGCTACTGGCCCAACGCGACGCGCAACTGGCCGATGACCCAAGGCCTGGCCAATCTGTGCGTGGGCATCGCGGCGCTGTTCATCGTATTGAGCCTGCTGGGGCGCAAGATAGCGATGTTGGGCCTGCGCCTGCGCAACGCGGGTCCCTGGCTGATCGCCTTGCCGGTGCTGCTGGGTATCTGGGAACTACTCACCGCCAAACTGGCGCTGTTGCCGGTGCCGTTTTTTGCGCCGCCCCAGGCCTTGCTGGCCGTGTATATCGAAGACTACCCACGGCTGGCCGACAGTCTGTTGCACTCGGCGCTACTGCTGGGTTCGGGCGTGGCGCTGGGCGCGATCACCGGGTTTATCGCGGGGGTGGCGATCGGATGGTCCACGCGCATCGGCTACTGGTTGCACCCGGTGTTGCGCATTCTCGGTCCGGTGCCGTCGACGGCGTTGTTGCCGCTGTGCTTTTTCCTGTTTCCGAGCAGTTGGAGCGCCAGTGTATTTCTGATCGCCCTGGCTACCTGGTTCCCGGTCACGGTGCTCACTTGGTCCGGCGTGGCGAGTGTGGACAAAGCCTATTACGACGTGGCCCGCACCCTCGGCGCCAAGCAAGCTTTTCTGATTTTCAAGGTGGCGATTCCCGCTGCATTGCCTCACGTATTTGTCGGCCTCTTCATGGGCCTGGGCGCCTCGTTTTCGACGCTGGTGGTGGCGGAGATGATGGGCGTCAAATCCGGTATCGGGTGGTACCTGCAATGGGCCCAGGGCTGGGCCGCCTACGCGAATATGTACGCCGCCTTGCTGATCATGGCGCTCGCGTGTTCAGGGTTGATCACCGGGTTGTTCCTGGTGCGTGACCGGTTGTTGGCCTGGCAGAAAGGATCGATGAAATGGTAGCCCTGGCACACGCAGTATCGGCGTCGGAAGGTTTGGCGCTGCGCATAGAAAACCTGAGCCATGGCTTTGCCCTGGACGGCCTGCATCTGCCGGTATTGGAACGGGTTTCGTTGGCTGTGGCGCCAGGCGAATTCGTGGCCTTGCTCGGGCCTTCGGGATGCGGCAAGTCGACCTTGCTGCGCTTGGTGGCCGGCCTGGAACCGGCGGACTCCGGCCGTTTGTTGGCGGACGGTGAAGCCATCACCGGCCCGGACCCGAGCCGCGTGGTGGTGTTCCAGGACCCGACGCTCTACCCATGGCGCCGCGTGTGGGACAACGTCGCCGTCGGCCTGGAAGCGCAGGGGCTGCTCAAGACTCATTCGGCCAAGGTCGACGAAGCCCTGGAAAAAGTCGGTCTCAGTCAGTTCGCTCGCGCTTATCCACGGCAGTTGTCCGGTGGCATGGCGCAACGGGTGGCGCTGGCCCGCGCACTGGTCAATCAACCACGCCTGCTGATCCTCGATGAGCCGCTGGGCAAGCTCGACTCCCTGACCCGTATCACCATGCAAAAGGAACTGATCGACTTGTGGCAGCGCCAGGGTTATACGGCCTTGCTGGTGACCCACGATGTGGAAGAAGCCTTGCTGTTGGCCAACCGGGTGGTGGTGTTCAGCGACCGTCCGGCGAACATCCTGGCGCAATTGACGATTGACCGGCCGTACCCCCGACACCGGGACGATCCTTATCTGGTGGACTTGCGACGCCAGATTCTGGGCCTGCTGGGGCTGGGGGAAAGTTGGTAGCCAGATACGCTCATGTGCCGGCGTTTGCCTACCCGGCTTGGTTCAACGGCGTAGCTGCACTTCATCGAAGGCGAAAAAAAACCGGCTGATCAGGCCGGTTTGGGGTTCCCGCCAGCAGCGCGGGGTTAAACGTTGTTGCCTTGCAGGCGATCAGCACCACCTTCGGCCAGACCACGTTCTTGCAGGCGATCAGCACCGCCTTCGGCCAGACCACGTTCTTGCAGACGATCAGCACCGCCTTCGGCCAGACCACGTTCTTGCAGGCGATCAGCACCGCCTTCGGCCAGACCACGTTCTTGCAAGCGATCAGCACCACCTTCGGCCAGACCACGTTCTTGCAGACGATCAGCGCCACCTTCGGCGACACGACGTTCCAGCAGGCGGTCCGAACCGTTTTCGGCAAGGCGGTTACCTTGCAGGCGGTCTGAGCCACCTTCTGCAACACGGCTTTCGATCAGGCGATCCGAGCCGCCTTCAGCGACAACAGGGTGAGCAAATGCGTTGGCAGCGAGTACCGAGAAAGCGAGGCTAAGCAAGATTTGGCGTTTCATGAGGGTGTGCTCCGAGTGTTTTAGTTGGGTTGTTGCCGGTATGGGGTTGATGTTACGCGTTGCATTTTTTAAGAGAACTTCATTGGGCTGATGGTGACTATCGACGCCAGCGATGGCTCGTTGCGACGAGCCATCGCACGCCTGGTCATGGCATCTGCGGCAATTCTTGCGGGCGCAGATCGAACACCAGCACTTCGGCGTCCTCACCATGGCCCAGGCGGATCTGCCGTTCATCCCGCACGCGGGCGCCGTCGCCTTCCTGCAAGCGCTGGCCGTTGACTTCAACGCTGCCTCGGGCCACATGGATGTACACATGACGATCCGGCGCCAGGTCCAGGGTGGCGGCTTCGTCGCCGCTGAACAGCCCGGCATACACCCGTGCGTCCTGGCGCACGCTGAGGGAACCATCGTTGCCGTCCGGCGAGATGATCAACTGCAAGCGCCCACGTTTCTGCGCCTCGCTGAAGTGCTCCTGTTGATAACGCGGTTCGGCCCCGGCTTCATTCGGCACGATCCAGATCTGCAGGAAGTGCACGCCACGGGTCTGGCTGTGGTTGAACTCGCTGTGGGCCACGCCGCTGCCGGCGCTCATCAGTTGCACATCGCCGGGGCGGATCACCGAGCCGGTGCCCAGGGTGTCTTTGTGTTCCAGCGCGCCTTCCAGCACATAGGAGAAAATCTCCATGTCGCGGTGCGGGTGTTGGCCAAAGCCTTTACCGGCTGCAACACGGTCATCGTTGATCACCAGCAGGTCGGAAAAGCCCTGTTCTTTCGGGTTCCAGTAGTTGGCGAACGAGAAGGTGTGGAACGACTTCAACCAACCGTGATTGGCGGCGCCGCGTTCGGAAGCTTTGCGAAGGGTCAGCATGGTCTTGTCCTCAAGTGGGAGCGGGCTGCGGCATGCAGGGCTCCGGCGTTGAGAAGAAGGTTAATGGTTAATGGATGATTCATTAAGAAGCTGAAATCTGAATAACTGTCGCCTTCAAGTTGACAGTTCTGAACGTGTAATAATGGCGGCCGCATTCCTTCTCGATGGACTTTTCTCGCTATGAAAACCGTGGCCATGGCGCTATTTCCGGACTTCCTCCTGCTCGACATGGCCGGGCCGCTCGAAGTGTTTTCCATTGCCAACCGCTACCTGCCAGCGGCGGATCACTATCAGATCCTTACCCTCGGCACCGAGCCTGGCCCATTGCGCGCCTCCAATGGTGTCGCGGTACACACCGACTTGCTGCTGGACCAGGCCCAGGATGCCTACGACCTGCTGCTGGTGCCCGGCGGTCCTGGTGCCTACAACGAATGCCATCCCGCCTTACTGCCATGGCTCAGGGCGGCAGCGCCACGGGCGCGTCGCTTCGGCTCCATTTGCACCGGCGCCTTTGTGCTGGGGCATGCCGGTCTGTTGGACGGTCACCGCGTGACCACTCACTGGCACTACACCGAGCGGCTGATCAAGGCGTTCCCCAAGGCTGTTGTGGAAACCGACCGTATCTATTTGCAGGACGGGCGCCTGATCACCTCGGGTGGCGTCACCGCCGGTATCGACCTGGCGCTGTCGGTGGTGGCCCAGGACCACGGCAAGCATGTCGCCGTGGAAGTGGCCAAGGTGTTGCTGGTGGTGATGAAACGCCAGGGCGGCCAGGCCCAATTCAGTCCGATGACGGCGGCGGTGGCGCCTCAGGAAACGGCGATCACCCGCGTGCAGAAGCATGTGCTGGAGCATCTTGATCAACCGTTCACTATCGAGTCCATGTCCGAACTGGCCGGCATGAGCGCGCGCCACTTTGCGCGGTTGTTTGCCAAGGATGTGCAGATGACCCCCATGGCATTCCTGCAGGGCGCGCGCATCGACCGCGCCCGGCAATTGCTGGAAACCACCGACTTGCCGCTCAAGACCGTGGCTTTCCACGCGGGCTTTGGCAGCGTGCGGCACATGCGCTTTCTGTTCAGCGAAAAACTGGGCCTCAACCCGACCCAATACCGACAGCAGTTCAGTTAACGACAGAATGTCCGTCTGGCGCACCCGAATGTCCGTATCACTCCCTGTGCCAGCATTGTCCTGTCATCGCCAACTGGCAAGATAGCGGCAAGCCCACGGAAAAGGATGCGCGAACGCCCAAGGCCGGGTGTTTCAGCGCTTTTACACAGATGAACAACCCTCAGGCGATTGACGCTGATGGCACGGTGCGCTTCGGCGCCTATGTCTTTCACCGGCAACAGCGTCTGGTCAGCAAGGCAGGCTGGCCGGTGCCTCTGGGCGGGCGGGCGCTGGATATCCTCACGGTGCTGCTTGAAGCGCCTGGGCAGTACATCAGCAAGGCCACCTTGATCGAGCGCGTGTGGCCGAACAGCGTGGTGGAAGAAAACAACCTGCGGGTGCACATCGCTGCATTGCGTCGCGCCCTTGATGGGCAGCGTTTCATTCTCAACGACCCACAGCGTGGCTACTGTTTCGCCGCCCCCGTGCACGGGGTTGTGCCGGCCACTTTACCCCTGCATAACCTCGCCGCACGCCTGAGTCCGGTGATGGGCTGTGATGAGCTGTTGGGCGTGCTGGTGCGACGCCTGTCCGGCCAGCGCCTGATGACGCTCACCGGGTGTGCCGGCGTGGGCAAGAGCAGCCTGGCCCTGGCGTTGGCTGAGCGGGTGTTGCCGCGTTACCGGGACGGCGTGTGGTGGGTCGATCTGGTCACGGTGGAAGCGCCGATGAGCATGCTGCGTCACCTGGCTTCGGTGCTGCACCTTGAACCCTGCGCCAATGCCGCTGAACTGGGGCGGCAATTGGCGGCCCGCCAGTTGTTGCTGGTGCTCGACGGTGCCGACCTGCTACTCGGTGCCTGCCGTCACCTGGTGCACGTGCTACGCGAAGCGGCGCCTCAGGTCAGTGTGCTGGTCAGCAGTCGTGAAGCCCTGCAAGTCCACGGCGAATGGGTGCAACGCGTGCCTCGGCTGTCGGTGCCTGCGCCATCGGCGTTGAGCCGTGTCGAAGAAGCGATGGCTTACCCGGCGGTGCAAGTGTTCGTCGCCCGAGTACGTGCTGCTCAGCAAGGCTTTGTGCTGCGCCCCCAAGACTTGGCCCCGCTGCGTGACATCTGTCGACGCCTGGATGGCATTCCCCTGGCCCTGGAGCTGGCGGCCGCTCAAGTGGACGCCCTTGGCGTACGTGGATTGCAGCAGCAACTGTGCAAAGGCGTGCAAGTGCTGAGCCGGGGCCGGCGCACGGCGGTGGAACGTCATCAATCCCTGAACGCGGCCCTGGACTGGAGCTACCAGCGCCTGAGCCTGCCGGAGCGCTGGCTGTTCCTGCAATTGGGACTGTTCAAGATGGCGGTCACCTTGCCCACCTTGAGTGAACTGGTCGCGGGTACCGAGCTGGAACATGCCGACTTGGCCTACCTGCTGGGGCGTCTGGTGAGCACTTCGTTGCTGACCCTCGAACCCGGCCCCGGCAACGCCCGTTACCGCCTGCTCAACTGCGTGCGCAGCTATGCGCTCGCGCAGTTACGCGACCCGATGCAGGTCGCGCGCTTGCAGCAGGGCTATGGGCATTACCTGGGGCCGTTTTCAGGCCGGCCGTTTGTCCTGCAACTCGTCGAGCAGGCCGCGTACGCGGACTAGGTCCTGGGTGGCAAAGCCCTCCGTGAACCGCGTGTAGACCGAACTCAGCAGATCGCGGGCCGGCTGCACGCGGCCTTGCGCCTGCCACAGCCGTGCCAACGACGTCGCACAGCGCAACTCCCAGGCCAGCGCGCCTTGCTGGTGAGCCAGGCCCAAAGCTTCCAGCAGCAGCGCTTCGGCCGCACGGGCATCGGTCGTGCTTTCGGCGCGTATCCGCAGGATCTCCGGGGTGCACCAACCCGCGTCGCCCGCGCGGGCGCGTTCGAACCCAGGCTCGTCCAGTGCATGGGAACCCAGCGTGACCAGGATATCCTCAATCAACCCCAGGCCTTGCAGGTCCTTGTGCCCAAGGATTCCCGCGTAGTGACCTGCCCACGTCTTGAACAACTGCACCGAATGCTTGTGGGCATGTTCCAACAGCAGTGCCTGCAGGGTCTGGGCGGTGTCTTCGTCACCGTTGTAACGGGCGATGACCACGCCTGCCAACGCCAGGGTGTAGCAGATGGAGGTGCCATGATTGATCTGCTGCGCCAGTTCCAACGCCTGGTTGGCGGTGCGCCAGGCTTGCTCGGGAAAGCCCTGCAACCACAGGATTCGCGCCAGCACCGTGAGTGAGGCAACGCTTTGGTCGTATTGCACACCGATGCCGTGGGCAAATCGGTTGACGTGGCCGCTGTGCGCCATGCGTTGGATCACTTGTTCGGCATTGTGCCGGGCGAGTGCCTGGTTGCCGTTGTAATGCTGGGCCAGCACCCGCAGACGCTGGGCGCTGATATCCAGTTGCGGGTCGGTGCGTGGGTCGAGGCGATCAAACTGCACGCTTTGCGCCAGCGCCTGACGATACTGGCCAGCACACAGATTCACCGCCATATGCCCGGAGATCGCGCGCAGTTGCCCTGCGACGTCCTCGTGCGCTTCGGCCAGGTGCCGTGCACGGACGAACGCGGCAATGGTCTGCGGGGCCCCGCCCATGGCGTGATAGGACAGGCTGCCCAGCGCCAATTGCAGTTGCATCGACAAGCGGGGGCAGGGCGATGCGGCCTGGTCCATCAACGCCAGCGCCTTGTCCACGTACAAACGGTGTTCCCTGAGCAACGACAATTCTTGCCACAGCGGCATTGCGCTGACGGTCAAGCGGATCGCCAGCAGGTGTTCGCCCGCCTGCGCGAGCCCCCAGTCGAGGGCAGCGCGGATATCTTCACGCAGCGGCGCGTAACGGTCGATCCAGGGTTGGGTGGCGACCGAATCCCAATCGTCGCGCGCCTGTTCCATCAGCGCCAGGCAACGCTCTGCATGGCGTTCGCGGGTGGCGTCAAGCTCTTGGGCGACGCTGAGCTTTTCCAGGGCGTAGGTGCGGGTGATGTCCAGCAGGCGATACACCATCTCATCATCACCGGCCTCGACGTTAAGCAAGGATTTGGCGACTAGTTGAGTGATTGAGCCCAGCACTTCGGCGGGTGCTACCTGTTCCCCGGCAATCACCGCCGCCGCACTGGCCAGGCTGAAACCGCCGCGAAACACCGCCAGGCGACGCAGGCAGATCTGTTCGCAGGCGGTCAGCAGCTCAAAGCTCCAGTCCAGCGTCGCGCGCAAGGTTTGATGACGAGGCAGGGCGTTGCGCCGGCCACGGGTCAGCAGGCGGAAATTGTCCTCCATCTGCACCAATAGCCCTGGCAAGCCAAAGCGCTCGATCTGCGCCGCCACCAACTCGATCGCCAACGGAATGCCGTCCAGGCGCTGGCAGATATCAATCGCCAGCGGCAGCTCGGCTTCGCTCAGCTCGAAGCTGTCCTGATGGGACATGGCTCGCTCGATCAACAATTGCAGGGCCGGGTAGCCCAACGCTTGGGCGCGATTGCCGGTGACGGGCGGGCAGGCCAAGGGTTCCAGGCGCTGCACGGATTCGCCTTCGGCGCGCAATGCCTCGCGACTGGTGGCCAGGATGTGCAGCCTGGGCGCATGGCGCAGCAGGGTTTCGCTGATCAGGGCGATGTCGTCGAGCAGGTGCTCACAGTTGTCGATCACCAGCAGCAACTGGCGGTCCTGCAGGCTGCGCGCAAAGGTCGCCAAGGGTTCGTGCTCGGCATGAGTGACGTCGAGCAGGGCAGCCAGGTTGGGCAGGATCATCGATGGCGCGCTCAACGGCGCCAGGTCGAACAGCCGGATGCCGTCGCGGTAATGCCCGATCAACAATTCCGCCACCCGCAGCGCGACAGTGGTCTTGCCGATGCCGCCGGCGCCGGTCAGGGTGATAAAGCGTTGTTCCGGCAGTTGCTGCACCAGGCTGTCGATCAAGGCCTGGCGGCCGATCATCCGAGTACGCCGCAACGGCAGGTTGTGGCAGGGACGTTGTGGGGCACCTTCGGAAGGCGGTGTCATCGGTTCGATGCTCAGTGGCGCAACAAAACTGTAGCCGCGCTGGGCCACGGTCACGATATAGCGCTGCCCGGCCTGGCCATCGCCCAGAGCCTTGCGCAACGCCGCCATATGCACCCGCAGGTTGCCGTCTTCCACCACGCTTTTGGGCCAGACGCGCGCGATCAACTCCTGTTTGCTCACCACATTGCCGGCCTGCTCCAGTAAGATCAGCAGGATCTCCACCGCACGCCGTCCCAGGCGCAAAGGGCGACCCGCCTCGAGCACCAAGCGTTGGCGCGGGTGGATGCGATAGGGGCCGAAATGTACGGCCTGGTCGCCGGGGTCGCTCATGGCTGGCCGTGCTCGGAAAGGGGGGAGCGGCCAGCATATTCCAGGTACGCACCGACCACTAGGCTGCGATGACTTGAAGCTTGTGACGTAAGTGGTGATTTCGCCAGGTCATCGGGTTGACGCCTTCGCTGCGGGTGAACATATGGCAGAAGTGCGCCTGGTCGCAAAAACCGCATTCCAGGCTGATTTGCGTCAGGCTCAGGGACGAACTGGTGATCAGCTCCTTGGCGCGCTGGATGCGCTGTTGGCGGATCCACTCTTGCGGTGACAACCCGGTGGTGCACTTGAACGCCCGGGAAAAATGGCTGCGCGACAGCGCGCAGGCCTGGGCCAGGTCGGCAATCGCCAGGCTCTCGCCCAGATTGGCCAGGATCAGTTGCTTGGCGATGCGCTCGCGCCGAGGGCACAGGCCTCCGGTGGCGGACAAACGAGGGGCATATTGCTCGAGTCGGGCCATGACAAATATCCGCAGTCGATGGGAGCGTTCCCGGTGGATGGATGCAGTGTAGACGCGGTCAATCTTGTTGCCGGACCGTCCGGCTGACGAGTTAATCGTTGTTAATTTCGCCAGGTGCCGAGGTGAAAAAGACAGCACAGACATGCAATGCCGGTCGGGTTTTGCATGCTTATCTGTGCGCTTGCCAACCGTTTGGATGCTTCCTATGAACCGCAACGACCTGCGTCGCGTCGACATGAACCTGCTGGTGATTTTCGAAGCACTGATGTTCGAGAAGAACCTGACCCGGGTCGCCGAAAAACTCTTCATGGGCCAACCGGCGGTGAGCGCGGCGTTGGGGCGTCTGCGCGACCTGTTCGACGACCCGTTGCTGCTGCGCAATGGGCGGGGCATGGAGCCCACGCCACGTGCCGTGGCGATACTCAAGGAGTTGCAACCGGCCATGGACACCATCTCCGGCGCGGTCAGCCGTGCCAAGGATTTCGACCCTTCCACCAGTTGTGCGGTGTTTCGCATTGGCCTCTCTGATGACGCTGAGTTTGGCCTGTTTCCGCCGTTGCTCAGTCAACTGCGCGAGGAGGCGCCGGGAATCATCGTGGTGGTGCGTCGGGCCAATTACCTGTTGATGTCGTCGTTGCTGGCCAGTGGCGAGATTTCGGTGGGGGTGAGTTACACCACTGAATTGCCGGCGAATGCCAAGCGCAAGAAGCTGCGGGATATTCCGTGCAAGGTCTTGCGTGGGGATGGTGGTGTCGAGCCGCTCACGCTGGATGATTACTGTGAACGCCCTCATGCAATGGTGTCGTTCTCGGGGGACTTGAGTGGCAATATCGATCTGGATTTGGCGCGGATCGGCCGGGCGCGGCGGGTGGTGTTGGCGGTGCCGCAGTTCAGTGGGTTGCGGGCATTGTTGGCGGGGACGCAGATAATTGCGACGGTGCCGGATTATGCGGCGTGTGCGTTGACCGAGGGGACGTCGTTACGCGCGGAGGATCCGCCGTTTGCGATTGAGGAGGCGCAGTTGTCGATGGTGTGGAGTGGGGTGCATGACAATGATCCGGCGGAGCGGTGGTTACGGGCACGGATTGGGGAGCATATGGTTCGGGTGGTTTGATTATTTTAAATGAGTACATATCCGTTATTTGGGTAACGGCAGCTTATGGTTCCGCCCTTACGGCGGCTCACTTTTGAAAAGCGCAAAAGTAAGCAAAACGCTCTTGCCCCAACACTCGGCACCTCGCCTAGGCTC